>DAOLIZ010000013.1:10441-30718 GCA_035328285.1 Gemmatimonadales bacterium | reverse complement strand
CGGCGGCCGGGGCAAAGAGCTCCGCGTCACCGCGCGAGGTGGCAGGCGGGGGCGGGGGCGGCGGACGCCGGGGCGGCTCCGCCGTGACCTGGATCTTGAGGAACCGCTCCGTGAACGTGGCCTGGATGTCGCGCATCAGGTCTTCGAACATCTCGAAGGCCTCGCGCTTGTACTCGATGAGCGGGTCCTTCTGGCCGTAGGCCCGGTACTGGATCGCGTTCCGCAGCTGGTCGAGGTCGTAGAGGTGATCCTTCCACTTCTCGTCCAGCACCGCCAGCATCACCTGCGAGAGGATCTGCCCGTCGACGTCCGGGATGTTGAGCTTCCGGCCGAACTCCCGGAGGTACTCGATCTTCCGGTGGAACGCCGCCTCGCCCTCGGCCTGGGTCGCCGCGACGATCGCATCGAGGTCATGGGTATCCGAGGCTGACAGCACCTTTTCCGGGGAGACCAGGAACTGCAGGGTCAGCGCGGAGCGGAGCCCCGCCCGGTCGTACTCCTCGGGGCGGCTGGCGTCGCTGAGATACTCGCGCACGCTCCGACCCAGGGCCGCCTCGATCATGCGACGGCTCTCCGCCTTGAGCTCCTCCCCCTTCTCGAGCGCGAAGAGCCGCAGGGAGTAGATGACCTCCCGCTGCTGGTTCATCACGTCGTCGTACTCGAGGAGCCGCTTCCGGGTCTGGAAGTTCTGGAGCTCGACCCGCTTCTGGGCCTGCTCGATGGCGCGGGTGATCAGCGCGCCGGTGATCACCTCGCCCTCTTCCGCGCCGCTGCGGTCCATCCAGGCCGCGATCCGGTCGGACCCGAACATCCGCATCAGGTCGTCTTCGAGCGAGAGGAAGAAGACCGACTGGCCGGGGTCGCCCTGCCGGCCCGAGCGTCCGCGCAACTGCCGGTCGATGCGCCGCGACTCGTGCCGCTCGGTGCCGACGATCTGGAGTCCCGCCTCCTCGGTGGTCAGGTCGAGATTGGCCCCGAGTTTGATGTCGGTGCCACGGCCGGCCATGTTGGTGGCGATCGTGATGGCGTCGCGCTGCCCCGCCCCGGCCACGATCTCGGCCTCCCGCTGGTGGAACTTCGCGTTGAGCACCTCATGCTTGAGGCCGCGCCGCTTGAGCATCTTGCTGAGGGTCTCGGACGTCTCCACCGTCACCGTGCCGATGAGCACCGGCAGGCCGAGGCCGTGCAGCCGCTCCACTTCGTCGGCAATCGCGTTGTATTTCTCCCGGCGGCTCTTGTAGATGAGGTCGACCTTGTCCCGCCGGCGGATCGGGCGGTTGGTCGGGATGACGACGACATCGAGGCCGTAGATGGTGTAGAACTCGGTCTCTTCCGTCTCGGCGGTGCCGGTCATGCCGGACAGCTTGTCGTACATCCGGAAGTAGTTCTGGATGGTGATGGTGGCGAGGGTCTGCGTCTCGCCCTTGACCTGCACCCCTTCCTTGGCCTCCACCGCCTGGTGCAGCCCGTCGGCCCAGCGCCGCCCATGCATCGTCCGGCCGGTGAACTCGTCGACGATGAGCACCTGCCCGTCCACGACCAGGTAGTCCACGTCCCGCTCGTAGAGGGCATGCGCCTGCAGCAGCTTGTGGATGCCGTGGAGCTTCTCGCTCTTGACGGCGTATTCCGCCTCGATCTTCCGGCGCGCCTCGACCCGTTCCTCGGGGGTCAGGGCCGGGTCGTGTTCCGCGTCGTGGATGGCCTGCGAGATGTCCGGGACGATGAAGAGGTCCGGGTCATTGGGCGACATCGTCTCCGCGCCCCGCTCGGTGAGGTGCACCGAGTGGCCCTTCTCGTCGAGCACGAAATAGAGGTTGTCCTCGATGCCCCGCATCTTCTGCTGCCGGAGCGGCAGCTTGCGGTCTGCCAGCGCGTCGAGTTCGGTCCGCTGCAGCAGCGCCTTGACGCCGGTCTCGTTCAGCATCTTGAGCAGCTTCTTGTTCTTCGGCATCCCCAGGTGGGCCTGGTACAGCAGGATGCCCGCCTCGGCCTGCTTGTCGGAGTCCTGGAGCAGCGTCTCCGCCTCGGTCAGCAGCTGGTTGACCACGGCGGTCTGCTTCCGGACCACCTCCGCCACCGGGCGGTTGTGCTGGGCGTAGGAGTCGTCTTCGGCATTGCCCGCGGGGCCCGAGATGATCAGCGGCGTCCGCGCCTCGTCGATGAGGATCGAGTCGACCTCGTCGATGATGGCGTAGGCATGGGGCCGCTGGACCCGCTGCTCGATCGCGAAGACCATGTTGTCGCGGAGGTAATCGAAGCCGAACTCGTTGTTGGTGCCGTACGTGATGTCGGCGGCGTAGGCGGCCTTCCGCTCCGGCGTGCTCGGCTCGGTGTCGTCGAGCACGGCGACGGTCAGGCCCAGCCAGTTGTAGAGGTGACCCATCCACTGGCTGTCGCGCCGGGCGAGGTAGTTGTTGACCGTGACGAGGTGCGCCCCGCGGCCGGCCAGGGCGTTCAGGTAGAGCGGCAGGGTGGCGACCAGCGTCTTGCCCTCGCCGGTGGCCATCTCGGCGATCTTGCCCTGGTGCAGGACGATGCCGCCGATCAGCTGCACGTCGTAGTGGACCATGTCCCAGGTCAATTCCCGCCCGGTGACCACCACGGTGGTGCCGACGAGCCGGCGCGCGGCTTCGCGGACCGTCGCGAACGCCTCCGGCAGCAGCGCGTCCAGCTCGGCCGCCAGCGCCTTCTTGTAGTTCGACTCGAGCTCGTGGAACCGGGTCTCCAGGCGGTCGCGCTCGTGCGGGTCCTCGCAGCCGTGCTTGGCGGCCCGGACCTCCTCGAGTTCGGCCTGGGCCGGGCCGAGGCGTTCCGCCAGGCGCGCGCGGAACACGGCGGTCTGCCCGCGGAGTTCGTCGTCGGACAGCCCCGCGAGCCGTTCCTCTTCCTGCTTGATGGCCTCGACGATCGGCCGGATCTTCTTCATTTCCCGGTCGTACTGGGTGCCGAAGACCACCTTCACCAGTTTCTTGATCATCCCTGTCCGTTCCTGTACAGCCCCTGGGCCGCGATATACTCGGCGACCGCGTCGGGGACGAGATAGCGAATCGAGCGTCCGGCGGCCACGCGCTGCCGGATGGCCGTCGAGGAGATCTCGACGGCGGGGGCGTCCACCACCTCGCGGAACAAGGGGTGCGAAGGACGGGGCGCGCCCGCCCGCGTGAACGCCACGAACTGCGCGAGGTCCCCCAGTGCCTCCACCTCCCGCCACTGGTGCAGCTCGGCGGCGGCATCAGACCCCAGTAACACCACGAACTGGTGGCCGGGTTCCCGGGCCCGGAGCGCGCGCAGCGTGTCCACCGTGTACGACATGCCGGGGCGATCCGCCTCGATGCGTTCCAGGGCCAGCCCCGGCTCCCCGGCCACGGCCGCGGCGACCATCGCCACCCGGTGTCCGACGCCGGCCAGGTGGCGGCCCCGCTTCAGCGGCTGTTCGCCGGTCGGCATGAACCGCAACTCCGCCAGGCCGAGCCGCTCCGCGATCGCCCGCCCGACAATCAGGTGTCCGACATGGATCGGGTCGAACGAGCCCCCGAAGAGGCCGATCATCGCGTCACCCGCCGGTGACCGGACAGAGTGTGTCGAGGTCCTTGGTGTCCGGATGGTACCGCCGCAGCGCCCCGCACATCTCCTGGGCGTCCTCGACATACCCGAGCTTGCGATAGCTGACAACCAGTTGCTCCAGCGCCTGCTGGGCCGAGGGGGTATTGGGATACGAGGCCACGAGCGCCCGCATGTAGAGGATCGCGGAATCGTACGCCTTGAGGCGCAGGTAGAACTTGGCCGTTTCCCACTCCTTGTAGGCGAACTTGTCCGCCAGGTCCGCCAGCTGGACCCGCGCCTTGGCGGCCGCCGGCGAATCGGGGTACCGATTCAGGAGTTCCGTGTACGTGGCGATGGCGGACTTGCCGTAGGTCGGATCGAGCTGCGGCTTGTGCCAGAGCACGGCGTAGGCGTCGCCGGCACGATAGAGTGCGTCGGGTGCCAACGGGTTGCTGGGAAAGTCGTCCGACACCTTGCGGAACTCGCGCACGGCCTGGAGTTCACTGCCCGACCCGAAGTACGACTCGCCCAGGTAAAAATGGGCCTGGGGGAACCGCGGGTCGCCAGGGCTGAACTCGAGCAGCACCCGCTGGAACGCCTGGGCGGCCGAGTTGTACGCCCCCTTCCGGAAGTCCTTGATGCCTTTCTCCCACAGCGAGTCGATCCGCGCCGCGGACAGCGTCGGGTCGGCCGGGGCCGCGCCCAGGTCGGGCGTGGCGGTGCCGCCGCCCGACTTGCAGGCGGCACAGGCAAGCATCCCGCAGACCAGCAGTGACCGCAACGTCATGGCGTTTCCGTCGAGAGTGAGTCCGGCACATCGGCCGACACGAGCGCATTGAGCTTCGCCGCGGCGACGGTGGACAGCGAGTCGGCCCGGTCGCCGCTCGAGAGGACCGTCTGGTAGGCGAGCGCGGCGCCGACCAGGTCGCCCTGGCGCAGACGAGCGTCGCCCAGCCCCACCATGGCCGCGCGGCCGACCGGCGTCGTGGAATCGATGCCCGCGACGTTGCGGAACCATTCCTCGGCGCTGTCGGGCGCGGTGGCCAGTTGCATCGCACCGAGGCGGTAGAAGCAATCCACCAGTCCCGCTTCGGCCCTGGGATTCCCCGACCGGCCGGCCCGACGGACGGCCGCCTGGTAGAGCCGGATCGCCTCGGTGCACTCGCCCCGGGCGGCGAGCGCGGCGGCCTGGCGCACCAGCAGGGAGTCCACCGAGCGGGCATCGCTGGCCACCGCCAGGGCCGCCGCGAAGTCGGAGGGCGCCACTGGCCCCTCCACCACCTGCATCAGGTTGAGCGCGTGCCGGCCAAGCGGCCGTTCGGGCGCGACCCCCCGGAGCGCCGTCACCGCCTGCTCGAGGGACACCTCGTCGCGCCGGCGTTCCGCCGCCTCGATCACCTGCTCCAGCCCCTCCGCGGCCTCATCGGCCCGGTCGGGCGCCGAGGCGGCAAGGGCCTGGTAGGCCGCCGTGGCCTCTCGGAGCTGGCCAAGCCGCAGCGCGGAGGCGCCGATCTTTGCCCAGAGCGACGGGGAGGGCGCGGTCTCGGCCAGCGGGGCGTACACGGCCAGCGCCTCCTGGTAGCGGCCCTCCGCGTAGTCCCGGTCCGCGGCCCCTTCCGGTCCCCCGGCGGGGCCACAGGCAGCGACGCCGAGAACCAGCAGGCAGGAGCCGCACCACGCCGCCAGGGTCATCGCGTCCCGCGACTCAGCATGGCCAGGTAGGCCTCGACCCGCGCATCCTCCGGCCGACGCGTCAGGCAATCCCGCCAGACCGCCTCGGCGCCATCCGCGTCGCCGGAGAGGTACCGGGCGAGGCCAAGGAGGGCCAGCGCGTCAAGGAAATTGGGCCGGGTCCGGACCACCAGCTCGAGTTCCTCGCGCGCTTCCAGCGTCTGTCCCGCCTCGAGCAGCAGGCGGGCCAGCCGGTACCGCAGGTCCGGAAACTTCGGCCCCAGCTTCGTGGCGATGGTCAATTGCTCGATGGCCGGCCCGAGTGCGCCGAGCTCGGCGTACGCTTCGGCGACGGTGGCGTGCAGGTTGGCCAGCCGGCCGGCCGCGTGGGCTGGCAGGCCCGCCGTGAGCATCTCCCCCTGCTGGGCGAGCTGGAACGAGGCCTCCGCCTCCTCGCGGCGCCCAAGATCCATCAGGATCATGCCGCGGTGAATCAGCGCCTCGAGGTACCGCGGATTCAGCGCGAGTGCCCGGTCGAACTCCACCAGGGCGCGATCGGGCAGGCTGAGCAGCGAGTACGACACCCCGAGCAGGTGATGCACGTCGGCAAAGGCGCGGCCGCCGGCCACCACTTCCTCGAGGAGAAAGGCGGCGCCGCGATAGTCCTGGAGGGCGAAGCGCTCGCGCGCCTGCTGAATCAGGTGCTCAGGGCTGACGTTCATCGTGCTCCCGGGCCGGCCGGTCACGGCCGGCCGATGGAGGCGTAGGAAAACCCGAGGCCGCGCATGCGGGCGGGATCATACAGGTTGCGACCGTCCACGAGCACCCGGCCCGCCATTTCCGACCGCAGGCGCTCGAAGTCCGGGTTCCGGTAGACCAGCCACTCGGTAACGACCACCAGCGCGTCCGCCCCGCGGGCGGTCGCGTACGGGTCCACCGCGTACCCGATGCGGTTGCCGAAGTACCGGCGCGCGTTCTCCATCGCGTGCGGATCGTGCGCCACGACGCGCGCCCCGCCGGCCAGCAGTCCCTCGATGAGGGGGATCGCGGGGCTCTCCCGGACGTCGTCCGTCTCGGCCTTGAAGGCGAGCCCCCAGAGGGCCACCGTCTTGCCGGCCAGGGCGCCGTCAAACGCCGCATCCACCTTGCGCAGCAGGACCTGCTTCTGCCGCTGGTTGACCGTCTCGATCGCCTCGAGGAGGTCGGCCGCGGCGCCGGCGTCGCGCGCGGTGCGGATCAGCGCCTTCACATCCTTCGGAAAGCAGGCCCCGCCGTACCCCGGACCCGGAAAGAGGAACGCCGGTCCGATCCGCTGGTCGGTGCCGATGCCCCGCCGCACGTTCGTCACATCCGCGCCGACCAGCTCGCAGAGATTCGCGATCTGGTTCATGAACGAGATCCGCGTGGCGAGCATGGCGTTCGCGGCATACTTCGTGAGTTCCGCCGACGGAATGTCCATGAACAGGATGCGGTCGCTCTTCCGGAAGAAGGGGCCGTACAGCTGGGCCATCGCCTCGCGAGCGCGATCGTCCTCCACGCCGACCACCACCCGGTCCGGATGCATGAAGTCCTCGACCGCGGCGCCCTCCTTCAGGAACTCCGGATTGGCGCAGACCGAGAACGACTCGGTCGACTCCGCGCGAATCACCTCGCGCACCCGTTCCGCCGTCCCGACCGGCACGGTGGACTTCGTCGCGATGACCTTCGGCCCGTTGAGGTGCCGCCCGATGACCCGGGCCACGTCGAGGACGTGCTGCAGGTCGGCCGAGCCATCCTCCCCCTCGGGCGTGCCGACCGCGATGAACACCACCTCGGCCCGTTCCACCGCCGCACCGATGTCCGTGGTGAAGGCCAGCCGCCCTTCCTCCTGGTTGCGCCGGATCAACGGCTCAAGCCCCGGCTCGTAGATCGGCAGTTCGTTCTGCCGCAGGCCGGCGATCTTCCCCTCGTCCACGTCGGCGCACACCACGTCGTTGCCGGTCTCGGCGAAGCAGGCGCCGGCCACCAGGCCCACATACCCGCTCCCGACGACGGTCACGCGCACGGTGGGCTCAGTCCCTCGGCATCACGTGGCGGGTGTCCACCACGAGCTTCGCGTGCCGCTTGACCATCGCGTAGTCGACCGCCTTGTGGTCGGTCACCACCATGACGCAGTCGCTCTCCTGCACCTTCTCGACCGTGAGCGGCACGGAGTAGACGAGCTTCCCATCCTCGCGGTAGCTCTTCACGTGGGGGTCGTGGAACTCCACGTGCGCCCCCTGGAGCTCGAGCAGCCGGATGATGTCGAGCGCCGGGCTCTCGCGCAGGTCGTCGATGTCGCGCTTGTACGCCACGCCGAGGATCAGGACCCGGCTGCCGCGCACCGAGCGGCTCACGCTGTTCAGAGCATCCGCCACCTTGCGGACCCAGAACATCGGCATCTCGGTATTGACCTCGCCGGCCAGGTCGATGAACCGGGTCTTGTAGTTGAGGCCGCGCATCTTCCACGCGAGGTAGTGCGGATCGATCGGGATGCAGTGCCCGCCGAGGCCCGGTCCGGGCAGGAACTTCATGAAGCCGAAGGGCTTGGTGGCCGCGGCCTCGATCACTTCCCAGACATCCACGCCGAGCTTGTCGCAGACAATGGCGGTCTCGTTGACCAGCCCGATGTTCACGCTGCGGAAGGTGTTCTCGAGGATCTTGACGAGCTCCGCCGCTTCGGGCGAGGAGACCGGGACCAGGGTGTCGATCGCGGGCTGATAGAGCGCCATCGTCACGGCCAGGCAGTCGGGGGTGATGCCTCCGATGACCTTCGGGGTGTTCCGGGTGCCGTACACCGGGTTGCCCGGATCGACGCGTTCGGGGCTGAAGGAGAGGAAGAAGTCCTGGCCGACCACGAGGCCGGTGCTCTCCAGCGCCGGAAGCATCAGTTCCCGTGTGGTGCCGGGATAGGTGGTGCTCTCCAGGATGATGACCTGGCCCTTCCGGAGCGTCTGGCGGATCGATTCGGTCGACGCCTGGATGAAGCTGACGTCCGGGTCCTTGAACTTCGAGAGCGGCGTCGGCACCGCGATCGAGATCGCGTCCGGCTCGCCGAGGCGGCTGAGGTCGGTCGTGGCCTCGAAGAGGCCCTTGTCCAGGACCTCCTGCAGGGCGGCATTGGTGATGTCCTTCACGTGCGAGCGGCCGGCATTCAGCCCCTCGACCACGCTCGGGAGGATGTCGAACCCCAGCACCTTGTAGCCGGCACGGGCCAGCTCGATGACGAGCGGCAAGCCGACATAGCCGAGTCCGACGACGCCGAAGAGCGCGTCGCGGCGCTCTGCCTTGGCGATGAGATTCTGCACGGTGGTGTTGGTCATCCCTGGTAGAACTCCCGGACGGCGGCAATGACGGCGTCGAGCTGGGCGGAGGTGAGCTCAGGATAGATCGGCAGCGACACGACTTCCTCGGTGGCCTGCTCGGTGACGGGGAGCGCGCCCGCCCGCACACCGAGGAAGGCGAAGCAGGGCTGCAGATGCAGCGCGAGCGGGTAATACACCTTGTGCCCGATGCCCCGGGACTTCAGGTGCGCCAGGAACGCCTCGCGGCGCTCGGCGCGGATCGTGTACTGGTGGAAGATGTGCTCGTTGGCCGGGTCGACCGGCGGCGGGGTCACGCCGGGAACCCCGGCAAACGCCGCGCTGTAGATCGCCGCGATCTCGCGCCGGCGTGCCCCCCAGGCGGCCAGGTAGGGCAGCTTGGCCAGGAGCACCGCCGCCTGGATCGAGTCGAGCCGGCTGTTCAGTCCCACCTCGTCGTGGTAATACTCGCGGGCCCCGCCGTGCAGCCGCTCCCGGCGCAGCCGGTCCGCGAGCTGGTCGTCCTGGGCCACCATCATGCCGCCGTCGCCCCAGGCGCCAAGGTTCTTGGTCGGAAAGAACGAGAAGGACCCGACGGTCCCGAGTTCGCCCGCCGCGCGCCAGGTCCCGTCCACTTTTCGACGGGCCCCGATGGCCTGCGCCGCGTCTTCCACCAGCATGAGATTGTGCTTCCGGGCCAGCGCCGCGAGCGCACCCACATCGGCCATCTGGCCGAAGAGGTGCACGAGGACAATGGCCCGGGTGCGGGGGGTGATGGCGGCTTCGACGGCCGCCGGGTCGACGTTGAAGGTCCCGTGCTCGATATCCACGAACACCGGGCGCCCGCCCGCATTGTGGATGGCCCCCGCGGTGGCAAAAAAGGTGAAGGCCGGCGCGATCACTTCGTCCCCCGGCTGCATGGCGAGGGTGCGAAGCGGCACGAGGAGGGCATCGGTCCCGCTGGCGCAGGCGATGCCATGCCGGGCCCCGGAGAGCTTGGCCACCTGGGCCTCGAGTTGCGCCACTTCGGGGCCCATGATGAAGCCCTGGCGCTGGATGACGCTCATGACGGCCGGGAGGACGGCTTCCTTGATGCCTTCATGCTGGGCAACGAGATCAAGCAGCGGGACGTTCACTGGAATGCCCTCAAGAGGCGGGAGGCCTGCCCCGCCGGTGGAATAACTCTAACCTACGATAACCAACAAACTTAGCCCTGCGGCGGGGTAGAATCAACGCGGTGGAGTGCCCCCCCATCCTCCCGGTATTCAGCTCCGCAGGAGGCACAGGCGGCCACCCCATCCGTCACCGTGAGCCGTTCGCCACACTGGCACATCCAGCCGATCCGGCGGGCGGGCATGCCGACCATGAGGGCGTAGTCGGGGACCGTTCCCCGCACCACCGCCCCGGCCCCCACGAAGGAGTAGGCGCCGAGGGTGCTGCCGCAGATGATCGTGGCGTTGGCGCCGATGGTGGCGCCCTTCCGGACGAGGGTCGGCCGGTACTCGTGCTTCCGCGACACATGGCTCCGCGGGTTGATGACGTTCGTGAAGACGCAGCTCGGGCCGCAGAAGACATCGTCCTCGAGTTCCACCCCCTCGTAGATGGAGACGTTGTTCTGCACCTTCACGTTGTTCCCGAGGCGGGTCCGGGGCATGACCACGACGTTCTGCCCGAGGTTGCACCGTTCGCCGATGATCGCCCCGGACATCACGTGGCTGAAGTGCCAGATCTTGGTGCCGGCCCCGATGACGGCGCCGTCATCGACGTAGCTGGATTCGTGGACGAAATAGTCAGGCATGGGGTGTTCCGTCATCGGGGGGAGGCAGCGTGTCGGCACCGCCGTCGGGTCGGATGAGCTTCACTTCGGTCTGGAGCACCGCGCCGAAGCGCTGGTATACGGCTGCCTGCGCTCGGCCGATCAGCGCCCGGATGTCGGCGGCGGTCGCACCACCGGTGTTCACGAAGTAGTTCGCGTGCTTCGGGGAGATTTCGGCGCCGCCGACCCGGACACCCTTCAGTCCCGCGGCCTCGATCAGCTGCCCCGCCGTCCGCGGCCCCCCCTCCCGGTGCCAGGAGGCACCGCCCGGATTCCGGAAGACGCTCCCGCAGCAGGGCTGGTTGAAGGGGGTGCCCTCGGAGCGCCACTTGAACAGTTCGGAGAGCTCCTCCTCGATCACCCCGGGCGCCTCCGGCCGGAGGCGCACGGTGGTCTCCAGCACCACCCGGCCGGACAGGCCGCTCCCGCGATACACAAAGGGGATGTCCGCGCGCGGGAGGACCTGGTCGTGCCCGGAGGCATCGATGACCAGCACCGACTCGACGAAGTCGGACCACTCGGCGCCGTGGCACCCGGCGTTCATGTAGACGCCACCTCCGACCGTCCCGGGGACTCCCACGAACTTGTGCAGCCCGAACCAGCCGGCGGCGGCGGTCCGGCGCGCCGCGAGGGGCGCCGGGAGTCCGGCGCCGATGGTCCAGCGGTCGGCGTCGCGCGCGAGCCGGTCGAGTCCCTTCCCGAGCCGGATCACGAGGGCGTCCATCCCCTCGTCGGGCAGGAGGATATTGGAGCCGAGCCCCAGCGCAAACCAGGGGACTCCCGCGTCCGTCGCCGCGCGCAGCGCCACACCCACGTCATCGCTGACGGCGGGGAGGAGGACCGTGGCTGGACCGCCGATGCGGTAGGTCGAATACCGCGCCAGCGGCTCGTCCGTCCGTACCTCGCCCCGGACGCTGGCGCGCAGCGAGGCGATGAAGCCGGGGTCGCGAGCCGACGTCACACCGATTCCGTGGCGGCCTCGCGCGCCAGGGCGTGCCATTCCTGCAGGGAGCAGACCGTCCGTGCCCGGCTTCGCAATGCGATGACCGCATCGCAGGCGGCGGAGGCGGCCGAGAGCGTCGTGGTGTAGGGGGTGCGATGCTGCAGCGCCGCCCGGCGGATGAGGTAGTCGTCCTGCTGGGTCAGCTTGCCCAGCGGCGTGTTGATCAGGAGCTGCACGTCGCCGGACAGGATCAGGTCGATGGCGTTCGGCCGCCCTTCGTGCACCTTCAGGACGCGCCCGGCGGGAATGCCCCGGGAGCGGAGGTAGCGCCCCGTCCCCTCCGTGGCCACCACCTTGAAGCCGAGCTCGTGGAAGCGCCGGATGATCGGCACCACGGTCTGCTTGTCGTGGTCGTTGACCGTGACGAACACGGTCCCCTCGAGCGGCAGCGCGCCGTCGGCGCTGATCTGCGCCTTGGCAAAGGCCATCCCGAACGAGTCGGCGATGCCCATCACCTCGCCGGTCGAACGCATCTCCGGTCCGAGGATGAGATCCACGCCGGGCAGCTTGTTGAAGGGGAACACCGCCTCCTTGACCGCCACGTAGGGCTGGAGGACGTCGTCGTGGAGGCCGAGTGACTCGAGGGTGCGGCCCGCCATGACCGCCGCAGCGAGCGAGGCGAGCGGCACGCCGGTGGTCTTCGAGACAAACGGGACGGTGCGCGAGCCACGGGGGTTGACCTCGAGCACGTAGACCTGCCCGTGCTTGATGGCGTACTGCACGTTGATCAGGCCGACCACGCCGAGCCGCAGCGCGAACGCCCGGGTGTGCTCGCGCATCTGCTCGACCTGGTCCTCGGTGATCAGGTACGGCGGGAGGACGCAGGCGGAGTCGCCCGAATGGATGCCGGCGTCCTCGATGTGCTGCATGACGCCGCCGATGATGCACTGGGTTCCGTCGCAGATGGCGTCGACATCGGCCTCGAAGGCGTCCTCGAGGAAGCTGTCGATCAGCACCGGGTGTTCCGGCGTGACCCGGATCGCCTGCGCGAAGTAGCGTTGCAGGGAGTCGACGTCGTAGATGATCTGCATGCCCCGGCCGCCCAGCACGTACGAGGGGCGGACCAGGATCGGGTAGCCGATCCGGTCGGCCACCGTGCTGGCCTCCTCCACCGACATGGCGGTGCCGCTGGGCGGCTGGGCCACGCCGAGTTCGCGGGCCATGGCCTCGAACCGGCCGCGGTCCTCCGCCTCGTCGATCGCATCGGGCGAGGTACCGAGGATCGGCACGCCCGCCGCCTCGAGGCCGCGCGCCAGCCGGAGCGGGGTCTGGCCGCCGAGCTGCACCACGACCCCCATCGGCTGCTCGATGTGGACGATCTCGAGCACGTCCTCGAGCGTCAGCGGCTCGAAGTACAGGGCGTCCGAAATGTCGAAGTCGGTGGAGACCGTTTCGGGGTTGGAGTTGACCATCACGGTCCGGTAGCCGAGCTCACGGAAGGCGAGCACGGCGCGGACGCAGCAGTAGTCGAACTCGACCCCCTGCCCGATCCGGTTCGGGCCGCTGCCGAGGATGATCACGGCCGGCCGGCCGTCGGGGACCGACTCGTTCTCCTCGTCGTAGGTCGAATAGAGGTAGGGCGTGGCGGAGGGAAATTCCCCAGCGCAGGTGTCCACCATCTTGTAGACCGGCCGGATGCCGAGCCCGTGGCGGCGTGCGCGCACTTCCGCCTCCGGCAGGCCGCGCAGCCGCCCCAGCTGGGCGTCGGAGAACCCCATCCGCTTCATCCTGCGCAACGCCTCCGCCCCCATCCCGTCGGGGTCGGCCACCCAGGCCGCCTCGGCCTCCACGAGTTCGGCCAGCTGGTCGATGAACCAGGGGTCGATGCCGGTCCGTTCCGCCACCTCGGCGACCGGGACGCCGCCGGCCAGCGCCCGCTTGACCTGGAAGATCCGCTCCGGCGTCGGGCGCCGCAGCGCCGCCCGGACGGTGCCGATGTCGGCGTCGTCGAGCCGGTCCGCCGCGGGACTGGCCCCCTCGACCCACCCGATCCGGTCGATCTCGAGACCGCGCAGCCCCTTCTGGAACGCCTCCTTGAAGGTCCGGCCGATGGACATCACCTCGCCGACCGACTTCATCTGCGTCGTGAGCGTGGCGTCGGCGGTCGGGAACTTCTCGAACGCGAACCGCGGCACCTTGACCACCACGTAGTCGAGGACCGGTTCGAAGGAGGCGGGCGTCGTCTTGGTGATGTCGTTCTGGAGTTCGTCGAGGCGGTACCCCACGGCGAGCTTGGCGCCGATGCGGGCAATCGGGAAGCCGGTCGCCTTGGACGCCAGCGCCGACGACCGGGACACGCGCGGATTCATCTCGATCACGAGCTGCTCGCCCGTCGCAGGGTCCACCGCGAACTGGATGTTGCACCCGCCGGCCGCCACGCCGACCTCGCGAATGATGGCCAGCGCGCTGTCGCGCATGGTCTGGTATTCCCGGTCGGTGAGCGTCATCGCGGGTGCGACCGTGATCGAGTCGCCGGTGTGGACGCCCATCGGGTCGATGTTCTCGATGGCGCAGACGATGACCACATTGTCCGCACCGTCGCGCATGACCTCGAGCTCGAACTCCTTCCAGCCGATGATGCTCTTCTCGATGAGCACGGAGCCGACGGGCGAGAGCTCGAGCCCGTTTCCGGCGAGCGCCTCGAACTCCTCCCGGTTGTATGCAATGCCGCCCCCCGACCCACCGAGCGTGAACGACGGACGCACGATGGCAGGGTACCCCGTTTGCGCGACCTGTTCATAGGCCTCGTCCATGTTCCGGACTGTCCGGCCCGCAGGGGTGGCGAGGCCGAGGCGCCGCATCGCCTGCGCGAACTGCTCCCGGTCCTCCGCCAGGCCGATGGCGCGGGCGTCGGCGCCGATCAACTCGACGCCGTACTTCTCGAGCGTGCCGTCGTTGGCCAGGGCCATGGCGACGTTCAGCGCCGTCTGCCCCCCCATCGTGGGCAGGAGGGCGTCGGGCCGCTCCCGTTCGATGACACGCGCCACCCACTCCGGCGTGACCGGCTCCACGTAGGTCCGGTCCGCCAGCTCGGGGTCGGTCATGATGGTGGCGGGGTTGGAATTCACCAGGATGACCCGATACCCCTCCTCCTTGAGCGCCCGTACCGCCTGGGTGCCGGAGTAGTCGAATTCGGCGCCCTGTCCGATGACGATGGGGCCGGAACCGATCAGGAGAATGGAGGAGATGTCAGTCCGCTTCGGCATCAGCAACTTCCTTCAGGATCCGGTCGAGGGCGATGGTGGGCTGCCACCCCGTGGCCGCCCGCAGCTTGGTGGCGTCGCCCACCAGGTGGAGGATATCCGCCGCGCGCAGGAGGCCGGGGTCCACCTCGGGCACGGCAGCCACCCCGATTTCCGCCGCGAGGCGGGCAAAGAGGTCGTGCAGCGACATCCCCTCGCCCCGGGCCACGTTGTACGCCTCCCCGGGCTTGCCGCGCTCCACGAGCGCAAGATAGGCGTGTACCACGTCCTGCACATGGAGGAAGTCGCGGACCGGCTCAAGGCTGCCGGTGGGGACGGTGGTCGCGCCGGAGCGTCGCGCCGCCCGCAACCGGGCGGCGAACGCCGGCATCACGAACCGGTCGCTCTGACCGGCGCCGGTATGCGGGAAGGGGCGCGCCACGACGACCCGCAGCCCGGTGCGGCGCCACACCTCGAGCGCCGCGATCTCCGCCCCCGCCTTGCTCGCGGCGTACGGGGAACAGGGAACGATCGGGTCGTCTTCGCGCCGCGGCCGGTTCACGCCCCCGCCGTAGACCTCCGCGCTCGACACGAGCAGGAAGAGGGGGTCGGCCTCCCCCCGCTCACGATACCCGCCGAGGACGTCGGCCAGGCGCGCGGTGCCCGCCGCATTGACCGCCCAGGCGGTGCCGACGTCGCGCCGGGCGTCCGCCCCGGAGGCGATCGCGGCGAGGTGAATCACGGCGTCGGGCCGCCAGGCCATGGCGGCGTCGACCGAGGCCGTATCCAGCAGTTCCAGCGGAATCCTCGCAACGGCCGCACGCTCGGCGGCCGCCAGCCCCGGGACCTCGAGGGGACCGCCTGGTCGGATGCCCGCCTGCACCTCGTGGCCGGCGGCCAGCAGGGTGCGCACCATGGTGCGCCCCACAAACCCCTCGGCCCCCGTCACGAAGACCCGCATCAACGGCCCTTGAGACGGGCGATGTCGGCGTCCACCATCATCGCGATCAGCTCGGGGAACGCGACCGTGGGCGTCCAGCCGAGCTTTGCCCTGGCGAGCGACGGATCGGCCAGCAGCAGGTCGACTTCGGCGGGACGGATGAACGCCGGATCGAGCTTCACATATTGCTGCCAGTCCAGCCCGGCATGTCCGAACGCCTGCTCGACGAGGTTCCGCACGCTGTGGGTGACGCCGGTGCCGATGACGAAGTCCTGCGGCGCATCGAGCTGGAGCATGCGCCACATGGCGTCCACGTAGTCGCCCGCAAACCCCCAGTCGCGGTGGGCGTCGAGGTTGCCGAGGCGGAGTTCGGTGGCCAGCCCGAGCTTGATGCGCGCCACGCCGTCGGTGACCTTGCGCGTGACGAACTCGATGCCGCGGCGCGGGGACTCGTGGTTGAAGAGGATGCCGCTCACCGCGTAGAGGTTGTAGGACTCCCGGTAGTTGACCGTGATCCAGTGGCCGTACGCCTTGGCCACACCGTAGGGGGAGCGGGGGTAGAAGGTGGTCGACTCCTTCTGCGGCGTCTCGGTCACCTTGCCGAACATCTCGGAACTCGACGCCTGGTAGAACCGGGCGGAGGGGTGGACCAGCCGGATCGCCTCCAGCATGCGGGTCACGCCGAGGGCGGTGAACTCGCCGGTCAGCACCGGCTGCGACCAGGAGGTCGGCACGTACGACTGCGCCGCCAGGTTGTAGACCTCGTGCGGGGTGGACTGCTGCAGGGCGACCGTGAGCGAGTGCTGGTCGAGGAGGTCGGCCGGGAGGAGGGTGATCCGGTCGGCGATGTGGTCGATGCGGGCCAGGCCGTGGTGGCTGGTCCGCCGCACGACCCCGAAGACCTCGTACCCCTTCTCGAGGAGCAGCTCGGCCAGATAGGACCCGTCCTGCCCCGTGATGCCGGTGATCAGCGCACGTTTGCGCTCAGTCATGGGGGTCTCCCAGGGGTGGTTGTGTCGGGGCGGTGACTGGGTTAGATTTCGCGGTTTCCAGTTGTACCGTCAATGTCGTAACTGCTTGAGGGATGGACATATGGCACGGGTATGCACCGTGTGCGGCAAGGGGCCGGTCACCGGCAACAACGTCAGCCACGCCAAGAATCGCACGAACCGCCGCTGGTATCCGAACCTGCAGACTGTTCGCGTCCTGAAGGACGGCGAGCCGCGGCGTGTCCGCGTCTGCACCCAGTGCATCAAGGGTAACAAGATCGCCAAGGCGGGGTGAGTTCCGGCGCGCCCTCGTCGGCGCCGCCGCCAGCACCGCCGCCGTGCCGTAAAAAAGGGGACCCTCGCGGGTCCCCTTCTTCGTGTCGGAAGCGGGCGATGCCACCCTTACTCCGCAAGCAACTCGATGCGAGCCACGTCGGCGCCGTCGCCGGGCCGGTGCCCCATCTTGAGGATGCGGGTGTAGCCGCCGGGACGCGCCGCGAAGCGGGGCCCCAGCTCGGCGAAGAGGCGGCCGAGGACTTCACGGTCCTTGATGTTGCGCCCCACGAGCCGGCGCGCGTGCAGGTCGCCGCGGCGGGCCAGGGTGATGAGCTTCTCGGCGAAGGGCCGGAGCTCCTTGGCCTTGGCTTCCGTGGTGGTGATGCCTTCGTGCTTGAACAGGCTGGTGGCCATGTTGTTCAGGAGCGCGCGGCGATGGGCGGAGGTCCGGGACAGCTGCCGTCCCTTGGCGCGATGACGCATGTTAGGCGGTCTCCCCGTTGCTGGCAGCGGGGGCCGGCGCGGCGGCGGGGGCCGGGGCATCGCCGCTCTTGGCGCGCAGCATGCCGGTCACCTCGTCGAGCACATGGCCGAAGGCCAGGCCTTCCTTCTCCAGCAGTTCAACGATTTCGGACACGGCCTTTTCGCCCACGTTCTTGACCTTGAGCAGGTCTTCCTCGGAGTAGGCGATGAGGTCCTGCAGGGTCCGGATGTTGGAGTTCTTGAGCGAGTTCAGCGACCGGACCGAGAGGCCGAGGTCGTCGATGGGCCGCGAGAGGCTGTCGCGCAGTCCGCCGCCGAGTTCGGCGACGACCGGCGCGGGTTCGCGCATGACCGGCACCTTGCCGAAGTCGACGAAGTACCGGAAGTGTTCCTGCGCCAGCGCCGCGGCATAGGCGACGGCGTCCTCGGGCGAGATGGTGCCGTTGGTCTCGACGGTGACCGTCAGGCGGTCATAGTCGGTGCGCTGGCCGACGCGGGTTTCCGCCACCGTGAAGTTGGCGCGGGTGACCGGGTTGTAGATCGCGTCGATGCGCACGAGGTCGACCGGCAGGGAGCGGTCGAAGGGGTGCAGCTCCGACTCGACGTAGCCGCGGCCCTTGTTGACGTAGAGCTCGGCGTTCACTTCCCGGTCTTCCTGCACGGTGAAGAGCAGGTGGTCGGGGTTGATGACGGTGACCGAGCCGTGGGGCTGGATGTCGCGGGCGTAGACCGGCCCGGGGCCGTTCTTCTTGATGTGCAGCACCGCTTCGTCCACCTCGGGGGTCAGCACCAGCGTCAGCCCCTTGAGGCGCTGCACCACCTGGTGGATGTCCTCGAGGACGCCCTGGACGGTCTGGTGTTCGTGCACGACGCCGTCGAGCCGGAAGCCCCAGACCGCGGAGCCGCGGAGCGAGGAGAGCAGGAGGCGGCGAAGCGAGTTGCCGAGGGTGTAGCCAAAGCCCCGCTCCAGCGGCTGGAGGCGGAACTCGGCGGCGTTCGGATTGTCCTCGCGGCGGCTCATTTCGAGCAGGTGCGGGCGGACGAGTCCGGTCAGGTCGATAGTCATGGTTCAGGCCACCACTTACTTCGAGTAGAGCTCGACGATGAGCTGTTCCTGCGCGTTGACCGGGATGGCCTCGCGCGTGGGACGCTCAACGTACCGCCCGGCGGCCTTGTCGCCGTCGACGGAGAGCCAGGATACCGGAGCCCCGCGCGACGCGTACTCCTGCGCCGCCTTGACCGCCACCATCTCGCGGCTGGTCGGGGCGACCCGGACTTCCTGTCCGGGCATGACGTGATACGACGCAATGTCCACCCGGCGGCCGTTGACTTCGACGTGGCCGTGGTTGACGAGCTGCCGCGCCGCCTTGCGGCTCGAGGCGAAGCCCATCCGGTAGACGATGTTGTCGAGCCGCGACTCGAGGGCGATGAGCAGGTTGGTGCCCTTGACGCCCGACTCGCGGGTGACGCTCTCGAACAGGTTGCGGAACTGCCCCTCGGTCAGGCCGTACATCCGCTTGACCTTCTGCTTCTCGCGGAGCTGCTTCGAGTATTCGGACGGCTTGCGGCCGCGGCCGGTGCCCTGCCCGTGCTGCCCGGGCGCGTAGGCCCGGCGCTCGACGGCGCACTTCTCGGTGAGACAGCGGGTGCCCTTCAGGAAGAGCTTCGTGCCCTCGCGACGGCAAAGCCGGCAGCTGGGTCCAGTGTATCGCGACATGGTTAGACCCGCCGCTTCTTCGGGGGACGGCACCCGTTGTGAGGAATCGGGGTGACATCCCGAATGGACACGACCCGGAGGCCGACCGACGCGAGCGCCTGGATGGCGGACTCGCGCCCGCTGCCGGGGCCCTGGACACGCACATGGACCCGGCGCACGCCGAGGTTCATGGCTTCACGACCGGCACCTTCCGCGGCGACCGTCGCGGCGAACGGCGTGGACTTCTTGGAGCCCTTGAACCCCGCCTTGCCCGCCGTACCCCAGGCGAGGGCGTTGCCCTTCATGTCGGTGATGGTGATCAGCACGTTGTTGAAGGTGGCCGAGATGTGGGCGATGCCCTCGGACTCGACGACCTTCTTGGAACGCTTGGCGCCAGGCGCCTTCGTGGGAGTCGGTGCAGTCATGGTTACTTCTTCGTCGCCTTCTTCTTGCCAGCAATGGCCCGCCGGGGACCCTTCTTGGTCCGGGCGTTGGTATGGGTACGCTGACCACGCACCGGAAGACCCCGGCGGTGCCGCGACCCGCGATAGCTGCCGATGTCCATCAGCCGCTTGATGTTCATGGCGACTTCCGTCCGGAGGGCGCCTTCGACCTTCAGCGCGCGCTCGATGAACTGACGGAGCCGGGCCACCTCGGTGTCCGAGAGGTCCCGAACCCGGGTGTCGGCGGGAACGCCGGCCTCGGTGAGGATGCGAACGCTCGTGGGACGGCCAACCCCGAAGATGTACGTCAGGGCGATCTCGACCCGCTTCTCGCGCGGAAGGTCCACGCCTGCAATGCGTGCCATGGTCAGCCCTGCCGTTGCTTGTGCTTGGGGTTGCGCTTGCAAATGATGCGAACAACGCCCTGTCGCTTCACGACTTTGCAGTGTTCGCAGATTGGCTTGACACTCGAACGAACCTTCACGGAATCTCTCCAGGACCAAACTTTGAGGTAGCTGAGGAATATAGACCGCGCCCGAACCCAACGCAAGGGAAGCGGTTAGGAGGCAATCCGGACCTCGGTCAGGACCCAGGCCGACCGGCCGCGCCGGTACCCGAGGAGGATCACCGATTCCCGTTCCCCCGGAATCCCGATCACCCGGTAGCGCCGATTCAGCTCCACATACCCCTGGGCCGAATCGACCGCCTCGGCCCGCCGCAGGATGGCCTCAACCTCTTGTGTCCCTTGGACATAGGACAGGAGCATGGCGCGCGCCTGCTCCGCCGTGACCGGTGCCGACGGGCCTGCGGCTGGGAGGGTCACCACCACCCGGCTCGCCCCTGCCGGAGCGAGAAAGGCCCGAAGATCCCGCCGCTGCCAGGAGGCCCGGGCGGAATCGCCGACTTCGGTGAGGC
>DAOLIZ010000013.1:2002-10341 GCA_035328285.1 Gemmatimonadales bacterium | reverse complement strand
CAGCGGGGCCGCGGGGCAGCGGGGCAGCGAGACACAGGAGCCCCGTAGCGAACACCGCGAGGCGGATCATCCTGCCGAGGCCTCGGCGGTGAATTCCGCCAATACCGCGGCGGGGTTCGGGGCCTGGGTGATCGGCCGCCCCACCACCAGGTGGGTGGCCCCGGCAGCCGCCGCCTCGCGCGGTGTCGCGATCCGGACCTGGTCGCCGGCGCCGTCCGCGGCCCGCCGGATGCCCGGCACCACCACCCACCCGCCGGCCGGCACCACCTGCCGTACCACCGCAATCTCCGCCGGCGAGCAGACCACGCCCCGGAGCCCTGCCTCGACCGCCGCCCCGGCCAGCCGTGGCACCTCGCGCTCGAGATCGACCGCCTCCCGTCCGACGGCGCCGGCATATCCGGCGGCATCGAGTGAAGTCAGGACGGTCACGCCGACGAGATTCATGTCGCCAGCCGCGTCCTGCGCGGCCCGCAGCATCGGCACGCCGCCCAGGGTGTGGACCGTGGCCAGCGCCACGCCGAGCGACTCGGCCGCACGCACCGCCCCGGCGACGGTGTTCGGGATATCGTGCCACTTCAGGTCGAGGAAGATCCGGATGCCCCGCTGGTGAAGCTCCGCGAGGAAGGGGGCCCCCTCCCGCGTCATCAGGACCGAACCGACCTTGGCCCAGCGCAGGTCGGGAAGGCGGTCGAGGAGCCGGCGCCCGGCGTCGCCCGATTCCACATCGAGGGCAAGGATGATGTCAGCCACCGTGGCGCTCCAGGTCGCGAATGATGCGGGCGGGAAGTCGCGGATCGGCGAGCGCCCCCGTCCCGATGCCGACGAGCGTGGCGCCGGCCGCGAGGTACTGGCGGGCATCCTCGGCGCTCCGGACCCCGCCGAGGCCGATGATCGGCAGGTCGGGCGCCCGGTCACGCACCCGGCGCACCGCGAGTACCCCGGCTGGGAGGAGGGCCGGGCCGCTGGCGCCGCCGTTCCCGTTGCCGAGCCGCGGGGCGCCGCTGGGGTCGAGCGCCAGCCCGGGGAGGGTGTTCACCACCGACACCGCATCGGCGCCGGCGTCCCGGGCCACGAGCGCCATCGCCGCGATGTCCGGCAGGACCGGCGACAGCTTGGCCACCAGGGGCCGCCCGGTGGCCCGGCGGCACCGGGCAACGATGGCCGTGACGGAGGCGGCGTCCGCGCCGAACTCGAGCCCGCCCGCCGACGTGTTGGGACAGGAGAGGTTCAGTTCATAGGCGGTGATGCCGTCCAGATCGTCGAGACCCGCGATGACCGCCGCATATTCGTCGAGCGTGAAGCCGACGACGTTCACGAGGACGCGTGCGGCCCGCATCCGCTGGAGCAGCCAGGGCAGCTCCACCGCGCGCACCTGCGCGAGGCCGGGGTTGGCCAGACCGATCGCGTTGAGCATCCCGCCGCGAAACTCCGCCACCCTTGGCGGAGCGTTCCCCGCCCTCGGCTCGACGGAGACCGCCTTGGTGACCAGTCCGCCGAGGTGGTCGAGGTCCATGACGCCGTCGAGCTCGCGGCCGAAGCCCGCAGTCCCCGATGCAAGCACGATGGGGTTCTGGAATCGGACCCCGAACAGCGTCCGCTCCAGCGATGCCGCGTTCATCACTTCAGATCGTCCGCACTGCGCTGGCCGGCGGGCGCCCTGGGTGAGGCCGAGGGCTGCCCTCGCCGTTGGTTGCCCGGGTTGACACCCCCGTTGGCGTACGCCAGCATCGAGTCCTCCAGTACCAGCACGGCGGGCGTCACCTCTCCCGCAACGAGCTGGAGGTACGGGCTCTCGGGATAGACGCATTCGAGCGTGTGGAAGATCGATTCAGCCTGCGCCGGTTCCAGCGCCGCAAGGGCGAGGAGCGCCTTCGGCGCGTACGGAGAGGTTGGCCACCACGCCGGGACCGTCGAGAAGAGCTCGGCGGCGATGCGTGGAGCGGGGAGGGAGTCGCGCACCGCCTCGGCGAGCACGAAGGTCGCGAGGTCGCCCTCGCTCCGGTCGGGGGAAATCGAATCGCCGTACGCGCGCGCGCGATCGAGCACGCGAAGGTAGCGCGACGCCGGAATCGAGGTGAGGCCGCCCATCGATCTCAGCGAGTCCAGCGGTGGCCGTGCCCGCTCGAGCTGCGACAAGGTATCGGCCTGCCCGATGATGTAGTCGATGATCTGAAGCCTCGCGGCGAGGCTGGCAGCTGTGGCTGGCTTGGCCGAACCGGCCTCGCCGAGTCGCGCCAGGCCGGAGTCGGGATCGATCTGCAGGAGCCGCATCCCATCGGCAAGAAGCAACTGGTCCCTGGTTTGCGCCGGCAGGCCGGCCAGGGCGACGGCTTCGGAGGTGTACCGGGAGGCCAGGCCGGGGTCGACGCGCCCCACCCCGGCGAGGATCGCCTCCCAAGGCAGGCTCGAGTCGCCCCGTGCGAGGGCCGAGTCGATCAGTGGAACGGCGTGGGCGAGATCGCCAAGATTGGCATAGTCGGCCGTGCGCTCGGCGGTGACGGCGGGCCCCTGCAGCCCCTCCAGCGTCGTGAGGGCCGCCTGGTACTCTCCGTTGAGGCGGAGCACACGGGCGTGCTCCAGCCGCGCGGGGCGGCTGATGGCGGTATCGGAACTCGCCATCAATTCACGAAAGACGCGATCCGCGGCGGCGTAATTGCCCGCCTGGACGAGGCAGCCGCTGAGGAGGATCTTGGCCCGCTCGGCCACCTTGGGGCTGTCCAGGCTGAGAGAGGCCGCCTCGAGGGCGGGCACGGCGCCAGCGCAGTCCTTGCGCGCCACCATCGCCTCGCCCCGGATCAGCTGGGCGTCGTCCACCCAGCTGCTCTCGGGATGCCGGGCGATCACGGTGTCGGCGCGCACCTCCGCCTGGGCCCAGTACCCCTGCGCCTCGAAGGTGCGCCCCTGTGCCTGGGCCTTCTGGGCGCGCTTGGCGAAGCGGTTGGCGTTGTACATCCCGTTGTAGTAAACGCACCCCGTCAGCGCGAGGAGGAGGAGCAGCGCGCCACGCTTCATCGGCCCGGGCCCCCGGCCCGGTCGCCGCTCTTCCACTCAAACTCCAGGAGATAATCCACGATGGCGTCGGCCAGGGCGCGCGCGATCTGGCGCTGGCCCTCCCTCGACATCAGGTACTTCGCGTCAGACGGGCTCGAGCTGTACCCCATTTCGACCAGGACGCCGGGCCGCCGGCCGGTATTCAGGACCGCCAGGTCGTTGCGCTGCTTGACGCCGCGGTTGGTGCCGGGGTGGACTGGCTCGAGGTGGGTCTGCATCAACGCGCCGGCCCGGGCCGACTCACGGAGGTATTCGTTCATCTGGAGGTCCTTCAGGATGAACGCCAGCGGACCGCTCACGAGGTCCTGGTCCTGTTCGCTCTCGAAGCGCAGCGCCTCATTTTCCGTTCGCGCCACCCGGGCGGCGTCGGCCGAGTTCTCCTCGCCGATGATCAGCGTGGAGAAGCCGTCGACGGACCGGTAGTCCCTCCGGCGACGCGTATCGAGGGCATCGACGTGCAGGCTGACAAAGAGGTCGCAGCTCGCATCGCAGGTCGGGGCGCGCTGGAGAAGGTTCGGGCGGACATCGGTGGTGCGCGTCATCCGCACGGTAATGCCACGCCGCTGCAATTCGTCCTGAAGGAGCAACGCCACCTTCAGCGTGATGTCCTTTTCGGTCACCCCGGCGGGGAAGAACTTTCCCGGATTGCCGGGGTCGGCGCCGCCGTGCCCGGCGTCCACCGTGACGATGTGCCCCGGCAGCAGCCCGTTCGGCAACCGTTTCGGCGCGGGCGCCGTGACGGCCACGGTGCCCAGCTGGACCAGCCGGCCCGCGACGCGATCGAACTTGTACAACTCGCCCAGGTATCGCGGCAGAATTTCCGAGACGAACTGGTAGGGCACGAAGAGCGAATCGCCGCGTTCGATGGTCGGCACGGCAAGGGGCTCGAGCCGGTCGTTGAGGCGGAAGAGGGGCGCGCCGGGCAGGAAGGCGAAGTCCTGCCGGGAGATGACCAGGGTGACCCAGGCGCCCTCGCGCCGGATGGTCCCGGCCAGTGCCGCGGCGAGGGGATAGGCGGCCACCATCGGACGGCCATCGGCATCCGTACTCACCGACAGCTGCGTCTCGCCGCGCGGCGTGGCCACGAGGAGCTGCGAGGGCACGGCGCCCGAGAGCGCAAGGAGGAGCCCGAGCGCGATCACCGCTGCCGTCCCACCGCGATGGCGCGGGCCGTCTCCCTGTCGATCATCCGCTCCTTCAACGCCTGTCGTTTGTCATGCTGTTTCTTCCCGCGGCCGAGCCCGATGGCGATCTTCGCCTTGCCGCGGCGGAAATAGAGTTCGAGCGGCACGAGACTCAGCCCCTCGCGCTCGACCGAGCCGATGAGCCGGTTGATTTCACGGCGGTGGAGGAGAAGTTTGCGGGAGCGGACCGGATCGTGGTTGTACCGGTTGCCCTGGGCGTACGGCGTGACATTCATGCCTTCGAGAAACACCTGTCCCCCGGACACCCGGGCGTATGCCTCCTTGATGGAGGCCTTGCCGCTGCGCAGCGACTTGACCTCGGTGCCGGTCAGCACCAGGCCCGCCTCCCACGTCTCGAGGATGTGGAAGTCGTGGGTCGCCTTGGGATTGCGGGCGACCGAATGCCGGCGCTCCGAGGGCGCATCCGATTTGGTAGACATGGGCGGTCTCGTAAACCCAAGATAGACAGTGGGTTCGGGAGGGTCAACGGGCCGCTTGACGCCGGGGCCGGCCTCCCGCTACCTTTGCCGCCCACGCCGAAGTGGTGGAATTGGTAGACGCGCTGCGTTCAGGGCGCAGTGGGCGCAAGCCCGTGGGGGTTCGAGTCCCCCCTTCGGCACTTCCCTTCCTCAGTACCGCACCATCTCCCGATCGATCTCGCGAGCCCACCGGTCGATGCCGCCCGCGAGGCTCCGCACGCGGGGCAGTCCGACCGACCGCAGGAAGGTGGCCGCCTGCAGCGACCGGATCCCGTGATGACAATAGGCCACGATGTCCGACGCAGGATCGAGCGCGTTGGCCAGGCCGGGCAGGCGGGAGAGCGGCGCCAGCCGCGCACCCTCGAGCCGCACCAGTTCCCACTCCGGCACCTCCCGCACATCCACCAGCACGATCGGCCGTCCGGACGCGAGTTCGCGCTGGAGCTCCGCCGGTGTCACCTCGAGGCCGGCAGGCGCCGCCAGCGGGGTGACCCCGCAGAACTCCTCGTAGTCGATCAACTCGCGGAGGGTCGCCGAGTCACCACAGAGCGGGCAGGCGGGATCCCGCTGGAGCGCGAGCTCGCGGAACTGCATGCGCAGCGCGTCGAAGAGCAGCAGACGCCCGACCAGCGGATCGCCGATGCCGAGGAGGAGCTTGATCGCCTCCATGGCCTGGATGGATCCGATGACGCCCGGCAGCGCGCCCAGGACTCCCGCCTCCGCGCATCCAGGCACCATTCCCGGAGGGGGCGGCTCCGCATAGAGGCAGCGGTAGCAGGGACCGCCCGGGGCCGCGAAGACCGAGGCCTGGCCCTCGAACTGGAAGATGGCGCCGTACACGTCGGGGATGCCGGAGAGGTACGAAGCATCGTTGATGAGGTAGCGCGTGGGGAAGTTGTCGCTGCCGTCGAGCACCACCTCGAATCCCTCGAGGATGCCGAGGGCGTTCCGGGAGGTCAGGCGCTCCGGAAAGGTCTCGACGGTGACGCGCGGATTGAGATCCCCGATTCGCGCCCTGGCGGAGTCGAGTTTCGGATGGCCAAGGGTGGAGGTGCCATGGAGTACCTGCCGCTGGAGGTTGCTGACATCCACCAGGTCGGCGTCCACGAGTCCGATGGTGCCGACGCCCGCGGCGGCGAGGTAGAGTGCGGCGGGAGAGCCGAGGCCCCCGGCCCCGATGACCAGGACACGCGCCTGCTTCAGCCGGCGCTGGCCGGCTTCGCCGACGTGCGGGAGGATGAGATGCCGGGAATACCGCTGGAACTCGTCGGCGGTGAGCGGGGGGGGATCGGGATGGAGTTGGTCAGCCATGGGTGGGACCGCCGGCGCTCAGGACGCGGCGGCGGTCCCGACGAGCTGCGCGACCCGGTCTTCGTCCTGCAGGAGGTCGGTGAGGCTGACCCCCTTGAGGAGGTCGTCCACCCGGGTGCGGAGGGCGTGCCACACGGGGCGAATGCTGCACTGGGCACCGGGGCCGCAGCGCTCATCGTCCACCGGGTGCGTCTCGCAGTTGATCTCGAAGATCTGGTGATCGCAGGCGGCCATCACGTCGTGCACCGAGATCTGCCCGGCGGGACGCCCGAGGAAGTACCCGCCGCGCGCGCCCCGGACGCTCTCCACCAGCCCGGCCCGCCGCAGCCGGAGGAGGATCTGCTCGACGTAGTCGCCGGGGAGGCGCTCCGATTCGGAGATGTCCCGTGCCGCCACGGGCTCGGTCCCACCCCGCCGCGCCAGGTGCAGCGAGATGATGAGACTGTACTCGGTCCAGGTCGTGACTCGCATAGCCGCAATATGGGAGTGGCGGGGTGGGATATCAACCGCGCGCCTCCCGGGGGACCTCAGCCCCCGGCCGGCACGCCCTTCCCGCCGGGGACGCCCAGCTCGGTCATGGCCCGCAGGTCGAGAATCTCCTCGAGTTCCTTCCCCTTGAGAATCCCGCGCTCGGTGACGAGCTGCTTCACGGTCAGGCCGGTCGCGATGGCCTCCTTGGCGAGCTTGGCCGCCGCGGCGTAGCCGATCTTGGGGGCCAGCGCGGTGACCAGCGCCGGGCTGCGCTCGAGCCAGTGCGCGCACTGCGCCTCGTCGGCGGTGATGCCCTCGATGCAGCGCTCCGAGAAGACCCGGGTCGCGTTGCCGACGATCATGAGGCTGAACACGATGTTGTGGGTGATGACCGGCATCATGACGTTCAGCTCCAGCTGTCCCGCTTCCGCCGCCATCGCCACGGTCATGTCGAGCCCCAGCGCCTGGTAGCAGACCTGGTTGACCATCTCGGCGATGGAGGGGTTCACCTTCCCCGGCATGATGCTGGACCCGGGCTGCACTTCGGGCAGCCCGATTTCCGCCAGCCCGGTGCGCGGCCCCGAGGCGAGGAGCCGGATGTCGTTGGCCAGCTTGTTGAGGTCGAGCACCCAGGCGCGCAGCGCGCCGCTGAAGGTGGCGATGTCGCCCATCGACTGCATCAGCTGGACGCGGTCCTCCGCGACCTCGAGCGTGAGGCCGGTGATCTCGCCCAGGTGCTTCACCATGAGCGCCGGGTAGGCCGCTTCCGCGTTGATGCCGGTGCCGACCGCCGTGCCGCCGATGTTCATCGCGCGGAGCCAGCGGGCCGCCTCGGCCAGCTTGGCCCGGTGGCGCGCCACGGTGTGGCCGTACGCGGTGAACTCCTGCCCGAGCCGGATCGGCGTCGCGTCCTGCAGGTGGGTGCGCCCCGACTTGATGATCCCATCAAACGCCTTGCCCTTGGCGAGGAAGGCCTCGGCCAGGCGGTCCATGGCGGCGAGCAGCGGTGGCAGCGTGGCGAGGGTCGCGAGGCGCATGGCCGTCGGGATGACGTCGTTGGTGCTCTGCGCCATGTTCACATGGTCGTTCGGGTGCACCGGTGCATAGGTGCCCCGCTCGCCGCCGAGGATTTCATTGGCGCGGTTGGCGAGCACCTCGTTGCAGTTCATGTGGTGACTGGTGCCCGCGCCGGCCTGGTAGACATCCACCACGAACTGGTCCCGGAAATTGCCGCTGAGGACTTCCTTGGTGGCCGCGATGATGGCGTCGGCCAGCTTGCGATCGAGCCGGCCAGTCTCCCGGTGCGTGAGCGCGGCGGCCTGCTTGATCTGGATGACGGCGTCGACGAACGCGGGGAGGGGGCGGAGCCCGGAGATGGGGTAGTTTTCGACGGCGCGCAGGGTCTGGATGCCGTAGAGGGCGTCGGCGGGGACGGCCTTCTCGCCGAGGGGGTCCTTTTCGATGCGTGTCTTCATGAGGGATACCGGTTGATCGGGAAATGATTCACAAGGCAGCCAAAGGGGCTCGAATGAACAGCTATTTCACCCAGGTGTCGGATCACACGGCGTTTGGCGAGGCCAGATTCACCAAGGCGGACCTGGCGCAGGGGGCCCACCTCTTTGCCGGGCTCAACTGCTTCGAGCCGGGGCAATCGCAGGCGGTCCACGCCCACGAGGGCGTCGACAAATTTTACCTCGTGCTGGAGGGAAAGGCGAGGATGCGGGTGGGCGCCGAGGAGATGGACGCGGCGGCAGGGACGCTGGTCTGGGCGCCGGCGGGAGTGCCGCACGGGGTCGTGGAGGCGCTGGAACGCTCGGTGATGCTGGTCGGGATGTCGCGCTAG
>DAOLIZ010000013.1:0-1902 GCA_035328285.1 Gemmatimonadales bacterium | reverse complement strand
CAATCGCCGAGGGGGTAGACGGTGCCGCAGTTGGGGCAGGGGTTCTTGCAGCCCCAGGCGCGGGGACGGACCTCGAAGCCGCAGCGGTTGCAGGACAAGGCGGGGCTGGGCGGCGGCGAGGCGGGGAGGCGGGTCTCGACCTCCGCGCGGCTGCCTCCCGGCCTCCCTGCCCCGCTGCCCCCCCTACTCAAGGCGGTACACCCCTGTCAGGAAGGGGTTGGTGGTGCGCTCGACGCCGATGGTGGTGTCGGGGCCGTGGCCGCTGTGGACGATGGTGCTGTCCGGCAGGGTCAGGAACTCCCGCTCGATCGAGCTGAAGAGGGTTGCGGTGTCGCCGCCGGGCAGATCGGTTCGTCCGACCGAGCCGTTGAAGAGCAGGTCGCCGCCGAACACCCGCCCGTAGCCCACGAACGCCACACTCCCTGGCGAGTGCCCGGGGACGAACCGCACATCGAAGCGGATATCGCCCAAGGCCAGCGGCTGGCCGGGGACGATGTCGTCCGTCGGGGGCGGCGCGGGCAGGCAGCGCAGGCCGAACATCTGCGCCTGCGGCGCCAGGTTGTCGTACAGCGGCCGGTCGAGCGGGTGGAGCCAGATCGGCACCGGCCAGCGGTCGATCACGTCGCGCACACCCATGATGTGGTCGATGTGGCCGTGCGTGAGCCAGATCGCCTTCAGCGTCCAGCCCCGCCGTTCGACCTCCGCCATGATCCGTCCGCTCTCCTCCCCAGGGTCGATCATCGCCGCCGCCCCGGTGGCCGGATCGGCCACGAGGTAGCAGTTCTGCATGAACTGCCCGTTGGGGATGGAGACGACGACCGGATCAGGCAACGGCGGCGGCCTTTCGTTCGGTCAGGAATTTCTCGACGGCAATCAGGGCGGTGGTGGCGTCGCCGACGGCGGTGGTCACCTGGCGGGTCAGCTGCACCCGCACGTCCCCGGCGGCAAAGAGCCCGGGAATCGAGGTCATCATCCGGTCGTCGGTGATCATGTACCCGGCCGGGTCGTGGGCGAAGTGCTGCGTGACGAGCCCGGTGTTCGGCTTGAACCCGATGAACACGAAGCAGCCAGTCACCGGGAGCTGCGACATGGCGCCGCTCACCGTGTCCTTGAGGGACAGCGACTGGAGCCCGGTGTGGTCGCCGGTCAGCTCGGTGACGACCTTGTTCCAGATCACCTCGATCTTCGGGTTCGCGAAGAGCCGCTCCTGCAGGAGCTTCGAGGCGCGGAACTCGTCCCGCCGGTGGATCACGTACACCTTCTTCGCGTACCGTGTCAGGTAGGCGGCCTCCTCGACCGCGGCGTCGCCGCCACCGACGACGGCGATGGTCTGGTCCTTGAAGAAGGCGCCGTCGCAGACGGCGCAGTAGGAGACCCCCTGCCCCGCGTACTCGAGCTCGCCGGGCACGCCGAGCTTGGTCGGGGTGCCACCGGCGGTGAGGATGACGGCCGGCGCCTCGTACACCGCCCCGGTGCTGCAGGTCACCTCGAAGATGCCGTCCTCGCGGCGTGACACCGTCTCGACGTTCTCCTGGACAATCTTCGCCCCGAACTTCTCGGCGTGCTCCGCCATCAGGCGCGCCAGTTCCTTGCCCTTGATGGTGGCGAACCCGGGATAATCCTCGATGAGGTCGGTGTTGAGCAGCTCGCCGCCGGGGATGCCGCGCTCGAGGACGACGGCGTCGAGCATGCCGCGGCCGGCGTACATGCCGGCGCAGAGGCCCGCCGGGCCGGCGCCGATGATGATCACATCGTGGGTGGAACGGGACATTTGAAGCCCAGGTCAGAAGTTGTCCGCCACCGGCCGGTGTCTGGCGGGGAAGCGGGAACGCGGGCCCCGGCGCATTCGCCGGGGTGACGGCGGGGCCGTCAGTGCTCAAATATAGAACAATCGGGGGTTCC
>DAOLIZ010000012.1:0-30994 GCA_035328285.1 Gemmatimonadales bacterium | reverse complement strand
TCGTCTACCGGAACTTCCGGCTGTACGGCGAGTATGGCTATGACTTCAACAACGAGCTCAATCGGGTGACTGCCGGGTTCACTACGGCGTTCTAAGAAAGGTCGTCATGTTCATCTATCGTATCGTTGGTATCGCCAGTGCCCTCCTGATGTGTGCCGCAACCAGCGGGCACGCGCAGGCGGAGACGCCGACGCCGCTCCCGGCCGGCGTCACGCCGGCCATGGTCGCGCAGGGCGCCTCGATCTTCAAGGGTCAGGGCATGTGTTCGGTCTGCCACGGGATCGACGGCAAGGGTGGCGTGGGCGCGAACCTGACGGACAGCACCTGGCTTCACTCCAAGGGAAGTTACGAGGAGATTGTCCAGCAGATCACGACCGGGGTGCCGCAGAAGGAGTCCACCAACGGCGTGCCGATGCCGCCGAAGGGGGGCAGCGGCATCAATCCGGAGCAGGTGAAGGCGGTCGCGGCGTACGTCTGGACGCTGAGTCACCCAGGGGCGAAGTAGGCGAAGGCGGCGCCCCTCCGACCGGCCCACGAAATCCGCCCGCCACGCTAACGGACGGGCCGCCGCCCAGCTCGCTCCCGACCACCGCATCGATCGTGAAGGCCACCTCGCCGCCGGCGGTGCAGTCCAATTTCTGAAACGTGATGGACCCGCTCGAGTTGCCCTGCTGCGTGGAGAGTTCGTTCGGTGGATCTCCGACGAACAGATCGACCTTGGTTGGCTGATCCCAGACAAAGCTGTTCGGGAACGTGAGGGCTTGGCCGATCACCACATCCGCGACGACCCCCTTCATCCACCAGTGCGGATCACTTCCTGCCGGCCCGCCGAAGAGCACTTGTACGCTCGGGGTGTCGACCACTCCAGCTTCCCAGGGACCACACCACACGTAGAGAAACGCACTTGCCGCAAACGACACCTGTGAGTTGTCCGCGCGCGTGACGACGAGCGTATTCTGAGTCTTGTCAGGTTCGGTCGGGCTGTCATCGCCGCAGGCAGCGATCCCTGAGACAGTCGCCACCAACAGGGTGGACAGGCGTAACGCGTTCATGGTCCCTCGCTAGCTTGGGGGTCGCTGGGCAGTGCGTTCGAGCGCAGTCAGCAATTACCTTACCTGCCGTCGGGCGCCAAGCAAGAGACTGCCACCGAGCGCCAGGGCCAGAATGCCGAGTGCCGAAGGCCAGAAGGTGGCCTCCCGCGGCTCGGGTACGCCAGCCGCCGCCATCTGGTGCCGCAGTTGGATGCGGTACCAGTCTCCCAGTGACATTCCCGCCACCGACTCGAACGCTTCCGCAACCGGCGCCGGGCTGGTCCAGAACTCGGCGAACCGTGCCGGACCGAGATCGTCGAGCATCATTGCCAGCAGCGCCTCCGAGGCCGCGCGCGGCACACCCAGCATCGAACCGGTGACCGCATAGAACGCAAATGGCGACCCCTCGTTTCGAAAGAGCATGTAACCGTTGAATCGATTATTGCCGGCAACCCCCTCAGGTAGGAGACCGGCGGGATAGGGCGATGCGAGGAACGACGCCTCACACAGTTCAGGGCGGCGACCCGCACACCCCTCGAGGGTGGCGGACTCCCCATAGAATTTTGTCGCCACGCTTCCGAACAATCGCTCGAATACCCCGGCGTCGCGAAGGTCGTCCTCACCGTAAACGAGTCGCCGGTCATTCGGGGGTATACTGCCGGCCACATCCCAATAGCGAGAGTCCAGCCACTTCCTGACCTGCGGTCCCGGCTCCCCGAACCGCGCGAGGAACCAGCACGGCCCAGCCGCGCCCTCGAACGGGGCGTCCCGCCAGTACCTCGCCTCGAACCCGCTCAACGCGCTGTCCTTTGATGCGGCGATGCGCACCACCGTGCACCCACCATCAGCGGGAGTCGAGGGAAGCAACGCGAAGGAGGTGATCGTCCCGGCCGGCCACCTGTTTGGCGATTTCTTTTCAACAATCACCAATCGCATCGCATGTTCTGCCTCGGACGGTGCGGGGAGCGTGGCAAACAAGCTCTCCGCCAGCGCGGCGGCCGTGGGCGCCTCATCGCCGATGACAATCACAGGTGGCGTCTGTCCCGGAAGGTAGCTCTTCAGTGCCGAGTCCACCTGGTCACGCACCAGCGCCGTGCGAACCTGAAGCCCAAGCCGGTACGCCGAGTCCCGCAACGCCATCCGGTGGTTGTCCTCCTCGGCCGTCCACCGCCGGGCGACGATGCCCGTACTCTCCACGTCGAAGAGCGACCAGCACGCCAGAACGACTGCCAGTCCGGCCAAAATGCCAAGGTGCCGATTGCTCACCGCCATCGGGGACCTCCGAGCACCACCAGCAGCAGCAGGGCGGACCAGGCTGCAGCCAGAAACAGTTCCCACGAGGGTTGTGCGGGACCATGTGGAGCCCCCGCGCGGATTGCGGTGCTCCAGCGCGTGAGCAGCGAATCGAGCGGCAATCCCGCGGCGTTGGACAGGCGATCCGCCAGCGCAAGATCTCCTGCTGATGTCAACCGTTCGAACGCGCCATCCCCTCCGACATCAAGCGCCTCCTGCAGGAGAAAGCGTCGCCCCCCGACGCTGACCGGCAACAGGACATGGGCCGGCGTGAGAATCGCGCGGCATGCCGCGGAGTCTCCCGCTTGTTCGCACTGCTGCTTCGACACCGTCTCGAGCCCGGAGAGCTGCCCGCCGACCATCGTCGCGAGTCGGGGCCAGGCCTCCGGCAGGTACCACTCCGCGAGGGTGTCCGGCCCCACCCGGAGGCCAAGCGACACCGCGCACGCCGCCGCGTCTCCCTGGTAGCAGGCCCGATTCGACCGTGCCGGGGTGCGCAGCAACTCCTCGGCGATCACCGCCCGGTCGCTCGCCGGGAACTCGACGCCAGGGACGTTGCCGCGCAACCACTCGGCAAACAGCGCGCCCTGGTGGCGCCAGATCGCGTCGGAGGCCAGTCGTTCGAATCCCCTCGCGACCTCCGAAGTGTCAGCGCCCGCCAATGGTGACGACGTGGCGTCACCGAATTGGATCACAGGAATCGTGGCCCGAGATGTCACCGAGGCCCCGAACCGGCGCACGAGCAGAGCCCATGCCTGATCAGCGGCCGCCTGCGCCAGGGGCCGCAGCGGCACGGATGTTGTGACACGGAGGCGGCCGGCAACCGCCGTGTCGGTGGCGCTGGCCGCGGCCAGAGCGCTGGCTCGCAGCTCGGCCACGCCCCGCATTGAATCGAGTTGCGCCTCCACCCGTCGCAGGGCTTCCGCCTGGCCCTGTGCGGCCAATGGGTTTGCCCAGAGCAAGGCAAGCGCCGCAGCCCAGCCCCAACGCCTACACATCGACTAGCATCCAGCGCGCCCGGAAGATCGAGAGCGGGCTGTAGGGACTGAGCAGCGCGTCCATCGCTCGCTCCACCGGATTCCAGCCGAGGCCGAGGAGGTCCGCCACGAGGGAGGCGATAATGAGGAGGAGGAGCAATGCGGCGAGCAAACGCGCCGCCCTCGGCGTCAGTCCGCTCACCGAGAAGAGGAGGGTGTACGCCACGAGTCCGGCCATGCAGAACCGGAGCGCAAGCCCCACCGGATAGGTGTGGAGCAGCGGTGGCACCTGCACGCGCAGCACGGCGATGGTCGCGCCCGCCAGCAGTGCCGCCCCGATGCCGAGGAGGAGGGTCAGCCCCGCAGCATATCGAAGGAGCAGGTAACGGGAACGCCGGATCGGCAGCGACAGGGCATACACGTGCCTGGTGCGGTGGTCCGGGCGCCAGGCACCGGTCGCCAGCGCGATGGCGGCCAAGAGGGCGACGATCGGGTAGCTGGAGCTCCATCGCATGGAGGCGGAGAGCAGGTCCCATGCGTGCCATGGTTCGGTCGCCGGACCCAGCCTGTTCATCGACAGCACCGGGGCCACGAGCGCAATGGCGGCCAGGAGGAGCACGGCGATCCGACTCTCGCGCCACTGCGTCCAGAGAAGGGCCCTGAACATCACGCCTCCCGGCCGCTGGGGTTGCGGGCGCTGCGAAGCAGTTCCACGAACGCCTCTTCCAGATCCAGATCCATGACCTCCCGGAGAGGATACGCGTCGCCAAACCAGGCGGACATCTCCGGCTCCCATCCACGCACGGTCCACACCTCACCACCGATCCCCGCCTCGCCCCGCGCGATCACGGAGAACGGTGCCTCGGCCGCGGAGGCCCCGGCGGTGACCCGCAGGCGCTTAAGCCCCGACTTGAACTCCTGCATCGGCAGCTGGGCGACGATGGTGCCCTGGTCGAGCACGCCGATCCAGTCGCAGAAGCGCTCGAGCTCGTGCACGAGATGGCTGGAGATCAGCACCGTGGCACCGGTGTCCGTCACGTAGTCGAGAATCGCATGGAGCGCCTCGCGCCGGACTACGGGATCGAGCCCGTCGGTCGGCTCATCGAGCACCAGGAGCTCCGGGCGTTGGGCCAGGGCGAGCAGGATCATCGTCTTGCCCATTTCCCCCTTCGACAGCCGTGAGAGGGCGCGATTCATCGGCAAGGTGAACCGGGCGACAAGGTCCGTCGCCAATCCATGGTCAAATCGCCGATGGAATGCAGCGTGGAGGCTCAGCGCCTCGGCCACCGTCAGGTTGGGATAGAGATGGGGGCGCTCCGGCACGTACCCGACTCGGCTGAGGATGGAGACGATGCCCTTCGGCACCTCCTCGCCAAAGACCCGGATCGATCCGCCGACCGGGCGGAGCAATCCGAGAAGCAGGCGGATCGTGGTGGTCTTGCCGGCGCCGTTGGGCCCGAGGAATCCGAACACGGCCCCCGAGGGAACAGTCAGGTTCAGATCCCTGAGCGCGAACCCGGGGACCTCGTATTCGAGCCCGCAGATCTGAATCGTGTCTGTCATGACGTGTCCTCCCCTAATGCGCTTCGGAGCGCCTTCAGCAGATCCTGCCCCGACAATCCCAGTCCCATGGCCCGGGCCAGCATCTCGTTCGCAAACCTGGCGCCCACCGCCGCCCGTTCGGACGCCCGCCGGCTCGGGGTCAACTCCCGGACGAATGTCCCGGCGCCCTGCCGCAATTCCACCAGCCCGGCCCGTTCGAGCTCCCGGTAGGCCTGCACGACCGTGCCGGGGTTCAGTCGCAGCTTGACGGCTAGCTGGCGGACCGACGGAAGTGCTTCCCCAGCCGCGAGTTCCCCCGACGCGATGGCGGCGCGCAATCGCTCCGCGAGCTGGGCGTACAAGGGGGTCGGCAGCGCTGGATCGAGATGTTCGAACATGATCCTAGTGTGTTGGTGTTACAATACACTAGGCCTTTGGGGTTCCGGTGTCAAGCGCACCTCACTGGTCGACGGGGGCACGAGCCCGCACGCTTGAGCCCACCCTGTTCCGCGAACGCGACTTGGCGGCAACCCTGCTTGACGCGCTCCGGTTGGTGGCCAACATTAGGCCCACCCCCCCTACACTGCGGCCGTGCGCAAGCACGTCACTGGCGAGGTGTCTTGGACGACCCACTGCTCGAGCGATTGCGGCGGGCTCTCGGACCGGAATTCAAGGTCGATCGCCAGCTGGGCGCCGGCGGGATGGGCATCGTCTTCGGCGCCCGCGAGGTAGCGCTGAATCGCCTCGTGGCGATCAAGGTCCTCCGGCCCGAGCTGGCCACGGCCGTTGCCCGGGAGCGGTTCCTCCGGGAGTCACGCCTCCTGGCCCGCCTGCAGCATCCAAACATCGTGCCCGTGCACCGGGCCGGCGAGTCCGACGGTCTGTCGTATTACGTGATGGATTTCATCGAGGGGCCGACCCTCGCGGACCGCCTGGAGGACGGCCGGTTGCTCGAGGTGCAGGTCCTCCGGCTCGCGCGTGACCTGGTGGAGGCGCTCGCGGCCGCGCACGCCGTCGGGATCATCCATCGCGACGTCAAACCCCACAACATCTTCTTCATCGGGCATCGCGCGCTGCTCGGCGACTTCGGCGTCGCGTACGACACCGCGAGCGACTCCCTCGAGCTGACCGAGGACGGCGCCCTGGTGGGGACGAGGGCGTACATGGCCCCGGAGCAGCTTCGCGGCGAGTCGGCGACCGTGCGATCCGACCAGTACTCGGCCGCCGCCGTGCTCTTCGAGGCGGCGACCGGCCGGCGGTGGCAGGCGCTCGATGCGCCAGCCGACGCCGACTGGAGCGGTGTTCCCCGACCGATGGTTCCCCTGTTGCGGCGCGGGCTGGCCGTGGATCCGGCGAGACGCTGGAGCTCGATGCGCGCGGCGCGAGCCGCATTTGACCGGGAACGGTTCCGCCGCCGCTGGCTCCCCGCAACCCCCGCCCGCGCCCTGGCTGTCGCGATCGTGGTCGCCGCCGCGGGGCTGCTGGCCATCCGGCTGATCGGCGGGGTGGCCGCCGGAGCGCCGTCCAGCGACCACCGCACGCTTGCCGTCCTCCCGTTCACTGTCGTCGGCGCACCCGAGGACCCGCTGGGCCGGGAAGTCGCGGAGGTGACGTACATCAACCTCTACTGGTTCCCGAATCTCACGCGCGCGGACTTCGACCGGTCCGCGGCGTGGCAGCGGGATCACCCGGGAGAGGACCCGGTGTCCGCGGCGCGCGCGCTCGACGTGTCGCGCGTCATCACCGGCAAACTCGAGCGGCGGGCCGACACCCTCCAGCTCCAGTTGATCATCCCCGATTCAGGGGCGGCCGCCGCGCTGACCCCCATCCGGATTTCCTCTGCGGGCGGCGACGCGCGCGACCTCGGTCGGCAGGCCGCGATCGCCATCGGGATGCAGCTCGGTGGCCGCCCCGGGGCCGAACAGGCCAACCTGGCCAGCCGCAGCCCGGAGGCCGTCGGACAGTTCCTGACCGGGGAAGCGCAGTTCGACGACGACGCCTGGCACCTGGCCGCCCGGAGCTATGCCGGCGCCGTGGCGTTCGACTCGTCCTTTGCGCTCGCACGATGGCGGCGGCTGGTCGCCCGGCTCTGGTCGCGGGAGGGTTCGTGGGAGGAGGCGGCCGAGCTCGCCCGGTGTTGTGCCGACCAGCTCCCCCCGCTCGAGTCCGGGCTGGTGCGCGCGCTCAGCGACACGAATCTCCCGGCACGCTTCCACGCGTTCGACTCGCTGCAGAAGACGTACGGCAGCGACGGCTCCCTGCCGCTGCTCCTCGCCAGCGACCTGTTCCACCGGGGGCCGCTCGTCGGGCGGAGCATCACGGCCGCGCTGGACGTGTTCGAGACGGCCATCCGGGTCAGTCCTGCCGGCACCCCGGCGCCGGCATACGATCACATGATCTGGGGAAAGATGCGGCTCGGCGAGCGCCAGGAAGCCGCCGCATGGCTCACGGCCAGGAGGCGCCTCGCCGTCAACGTGCCGGGGGAACCGCCGATCGTCGAATTCCTGCAGCTGGGATACGACACGCGATGGGTTCCCTGGCGGGCCGGCATGAAGCTCTGGGCGCTCCAACATCTCGGATCCGAGTCCACCATCCAGGACCTGGCGAAATTCTTCCGGTTCAGCGCCGCATTCGACCTGCCGGAGGCCCAGGATGCCGTCGGGAGGGTCGTTGCCTCGCGCCTGCTCTCCGCCGATCGCGCCAGCGGGCTGGAAGCCCAGGGGCTGGCGCAATTGACATGGGGCCGCGTGAAGGAAGGGCTGGCCGACATCGACTCCGCCGCGCGGTATTTCAAGACCGACGAGGCGGAACTCCAGCGCCGCCAGTGGCGCCTGCTGCTTCCGCTCCTGGGCGCCGGGGAGGCCGGCGAGGAAGAAGAGGAGTCGGCGCGCCTCTGGCTCGCGGAGCGGACGACCGACGAACCGTATGCGGAACGGGCACAGTGGACGCTGGCGCTTGATGCCCTGCGGCGGCAGGATACCGCCGTGGCGCTGGGCTGGATCGACCGACTTGCCCGGCGCAGGACAGCGGACAGCGTCTCGACAGACCTCGCGGCGCTGGCCGCGGCGATGATCGAGGGAGCCCGAGATCCCCGCCGCGCGCTGGCCGCCACGACGCCCCTGCTTCGGTTCGACTCGCCGCGACCCGGGCAGGACATCTTCACGCGCAGCCTGCTTCACCTCTCCCGCGCCCGGTGGTTCGAGGCCGCGGGCGACCTCGCGGGGGCCCGGCGCGAGATCCTCTGGTATGAAAACTCCGACACCTACCGGTTCCCAACGGGGGAGGCGCAGAAGATGGAAGTCGATGCCGTCGCGAGTGTGTCCGCGCGCCTGACGCGGGCCCGGCTGCTCCTGGATGCTGGCGAGCGGGACGCCGCGTGTCTCATGCTGCGCCGGGTTCACCAGCTATGGACCGGCGCAGACCCTTCGCTCGGTGGCGCGAAAGGGCGCGCCGACTCCCTGCACCGCGAGCGCTGCCGGTGATCTCCCTGCGAATGCTCGGAACTGTTGACGTGACGGTGGACGGCGAGCCGCCGCCGGCCGAACTCCTGTGGAGGAAGAACCTTGCCCTCCTGGTCTACCTCGCGCTTTCGCCTCGCCACACCCGCTCCCGGGAGCACCTGACGGGGCTGCTGTGGGGCGGCAAGCCGGAGTCGGCGGCGCGCCACTCCCTGAACGAGGCGCTTCGCGTCCTCCGTCGCGTCGTCGGGGAGCAGGCGCTTCAGACGGATGCAACGTCGGTCAAGCTCGACCCTGCCGCCGTCGCGCTCGACACGGACGAGTTCGCCCGGCATGAGGCCGCCAGGGAATGGGCCGAGGCGTCGGCGCTCGTGAGCGGCAGCTTCCTCGAGGGGTTTGCGGTGCCGGGCGAATCGGAGTTCGAGGACTGGCTGGTGGCGGAGCGATTGCAGTGGGAGCGCCGTTCGGTCGCCGCGCTTGTCGAGACGGCGGCCGCCGAGCTGGCGCGCGGACAATTGGCGGCCGCACTGGGGGCCGCCGAGCGTGCGATCGCGCTGGCGCCGACCTCGGGCGCGGCGGCCGGCATGCTGCTCCGCGCGTTGGCGCTCTCCGGCAATCGAGCGGCGGCACTCAGCCGATACGCGGAGTACGTGACGGTGCTGCGGGACCAGGTAGGCCTCGGGCCGGACGACGCGCTCGTCAAGCTGGCCGATCGCATCCGGCAGGATCGCCTCGAGCCCCCGGCCGGAAGCGACGCAGCACTGGTCGCCGGCACGCGACGGCTTCCCTTGGCGGGGCGACGGACGGAGCTGGAAGTGCTCACCTCCGCCTGGCGACAGTGCGTGGCCCAGCAGGGGACTAGCGTCGCGGTGCTGCTGGGTGACGCAGGGCTGGGCAAGACCCGCCTCGCCGAAGAGCTGGTCGCGCGCGTCGCGCTCGAGGGCGGGACGGTCCTGAAGGTCCGCGGTGTCGAGAGTGACGCCGCGTCCCCGTGGGCTGGCCTGATCGGCCTCGGGCGCGGTGGACTGATCGAGGCAAGCGGCATCGCCTCGGCGCCAGCCCCGGCGCACGCCGCCTTTGCCGCGCATATCGCGGAATGGGGAGACCGCTACCGCGGGACGAGCGGCGAAACGCCAGCGCCCCTGGGACGGGCGTTTACCGAACTGGTGCGTGCGGCGGCGCTGGAGCAGCCGGTGCTGGTGGTGGTCGACGACTGCCACTGCCTCGACGTCGAGTCCCTCCAGAGCCTCGCCTCGCTGCCCCGGGATCTCCCGGACGCTCCGGTCCTGCTGCTCCTGACCGCCGAGCCGTTGCCGCCGTCCGAAACGCTCGACACGCTCCGGACCCGTTTCGGGCGGGACCTGCGAGGCGAAGCGTTGGAGCTGGCCCCCTTGGACGCCGACGCCCTCGCCGGTATGGCCCGGGCCGTCTTTCCCCGGTACGACGAGGCGGCGATCCACCGCCTGGCTCGGCGCCTGGCCGCGGACTCCGCCGGCGTGCCGCTGCTGGCGATCGAGATCCTGCACGCGATCGCGTCCGGGCTCCCGGCCGAGGAGGCGGGCACCTGGCCGACGCCGTATCACACACTGACCGAGACAACTCCTGGCGACCTGCCCGATACCGTGATTGCCGCGGTGCGCATCGGGTATCGGCGCCTCTCCGAGCCGGCCCAACGTGCCCTCGCTGCCGCCGCGGCGCTCGGCGGTCGTCTCCGCGCGGAGGAGATCGGCCGCGCGGCCGCCCTGGCCGCGCCGCTCCTCGACGGCGCCCTCGACGAACTGGAGTGGCAGCGGTGGCTGGTCTCGGACGGCCGGGGCTACGACTTCGTGGCGCGCATCGTGGAACGTATCATCGCGCGCGACATGCTGACGCCCGGTCAGCGGCGGCGGATGCGCGAGGCAGCGGGACGCCCGGCGTGACGCGCAGCCCCCGCCCGGTGTAGAATAGGGGTCGCCTGTCGCGACCCGCACCCTGGATCCCAATGACCGTTCCCTTCCGCGCGCTCATCATTGACGACGACGAGCACGACCGGAACCTGCTGGCGGCCTCCCTGGCCGAGGCCGGCGGGTTCGACCTGACTGCGCCGGAGAGCGCGCGGGACGTTGCCACGCTTCCGGACACCGCGCGGTTCGACGGGATCCTGCTCGCCCTCCGGTTCGCGGATTGCACCTGGCAGGACCTGCTGCCCGCCCTGCGGGAGCGGTGGCCCGAGGCGGCCATCGTCGTGATCGCAGACGGCGCCGATCCCGCCACCATCGCGGAGACGATGCGAGCCGGGGCGGATGACTACCTGCTCCGGGTCTCGAGTGACGCCCATCGCGTCGGCCTGGCCCTGCGCTCGGCCCTGGACTGGGCCCGCGAGCGCAGCCAGTCCCAGCAGCTGCAGGGGCGGCTCCGGCGCCTCCTCGACGACACCCATTTCGGCGTCTTTCGCGCCGACCTGCAGGGCCGGCCGATCGAGGCCAACGCGGCGACCCTGAGCATCCTGGGCTACCGTACGCTCGAGGAAATGCGCGGCACCCCGATCGAGCGCCGATACCAGGACCCCAAGGATCGGTTGCGGATGCTGAGCATCCTCAAGCGGGACGGCGGCGTCCGGGATTTCGAGGTGGACATGAACCGGGCGGACGGCACCCCCGTGCGCGTCTCCCTCAGCATCCGCCTCGACGGGCCGGATGTGATGGATGGCCTGGTGGAGGATGTCACCGAGCGCCACCGGGCCCAGGAGTCACTGCGACGCTCCGAGGCGGAGATGCGCGCGCTCGTCACGGCCCTCCCCGACCTGGTGATGATGCTGGATCGGGAAGGACGCTACCTGCAGATCGCCCCCAACCACCCCGAACTTCTCGTTCGACCTGCCCGGGAGATGCTCGGCAAGAGCGTCCACGACGTCCTTCCGGCCGACCGCGCCCGAATGGCGATCGACCTCATTCATTCGGCGCTTGCCGCCCGCACCACCCTGTCGCACGACTACGACCTCGACCTCGACGGTGAGACCCGCTGGTTCCACGCGACCTTCACGCCGATCGGACCCGACAGCGTGATCGTCGTCGCCCGCGACATCACGACCGAACGAGAGTCACGCCGCCAGCGCGAGGCGGACCAGGAGCGGTTCCGGGCCCTGATCGAGAACAGCCGGGATGCGATCACCCTGATGAACGCCGAGGGCGTGGTCCTCTTCCAGTCCCCGTCGGCGACCCGCATCACCGGATACACCCAGCAGGACCTGGCCGGCGTGCAGGTCTTCTCCCTCGTGCACCCGGATGACCTGAAGGGAGCCCTGCGCACCCTGCAGGAGGCGCTGCACGCGCCCGGACACCCCGTCCGCGTGACCCATCGCATCCGTCACAAGGACGGCCGGTGGCGGCACTACGAGGTGGACGGCGTCAACTGGCTCGACCATCCCGCCATCGGGGCCATCGTCCTGAACTACCGCGACATCACGGAGCGGCTGGAAAGCGAACTGGCGGCGCGGGAGAGCGCGGAGCGTCTCGACCTGGCCCTCGAGGCCGCCGGAGGCGCCGCCTGGGACTGGAACCTGGCCACGGGCGAGGTCGCGTTCAATCCACGCTGGGCGCTGCTGCTGGGATTTGAACCGGGTGAGATCGGGAACGACATCGACGAGTGGGAACGCCGGCTGCACCCGGACGACCGGGGAGCCGTCGATCGGGCGCGCGAGGCTCATGTCGGAGGCCAGCGATCGGTGTACGAGGTCGAGCACCGCCTCCGTGCGAAGGACGGGGGCTGGACCTGGGTCCTGGACCGCGGGCGAGTCGTGGAGTGGGATGCCGACGCCCGGCCGCGCCGGATGGTGGGCATCATGACCGACCTCTCCGAGCGGAAGCGCCTGGAGGCCCAGCTGGCGCAGGCCCAGAAGATGGAAGCGGTGGGCCAGCTCGCGGGCGGCATCGCGCACGACTTCAACAACGTGCTCACGGCCATCCTGAGCACCAGCGAGCTGATCCTGCTCGAGCTCGGGGCCGAGGATCCGCATCGGGAGGATCTCGAGGAGATCAAGCGCTCCGCCAACCGTGCGGCGGCACTCACCCGGCAGCTGCTGGCCTACTCGCGCCGGCAGGTGCTGCAACCGAAGGTGACCGACCTGAACGCGGTCGTGACCAACGTCGACCGGATGCTGCGCCGGATCCTGGGGGAGCAGGTGACCCTGCTCCAGTCGCTCGATCCCGAGCTGGGCCGGGTCCGGGCCGACCGCGGCCAGATCGAGCAGATCCTCGTCAACCTGGCGATGAACGCGAGCGACGCGATGCCGGAGGGCGGGCGCCTCACCATCGCCACCGCCAATGCCGAGATCATTCCGGACGACGCGGGCCCCGCCGTGGCGGGACCCTACGTGATGCTTGGCGTAAGCGACACCGGGATCGGGATGGACGACGCGACGCGCAGCCGGATCTTCGAGCCGTTCTTCACCACGAAGGGTCGGGGCCAGGGCACCGGCCTCGGCCTCGCCACGGTCTACGGCATCGTCCGGCAGAGCGGGGGCGTCATTCGCGTGACCAGCGAACCCGGGGCAGGCGCCACCTTCAGGATCTTCCTCCCGCGGGTCGACGCCGAGGTCGACGCCGAGGAGGAGCAGCCGGTGCCCCGCCGGGGGACACTGGCCGCCGGCACGGCAGGGACGATTCTCCTGGTCGATGACGAGGAGGCCGTCCGACGGCTGGGGAAACGAATCCTCGAGCAGGAGGGCTACACCGTACTCGTGGCGGAGCATGCGGCGGAGGCGATGCGTGTCGCCAGCGGGTGGGAGGGGCCGATCACCCTGCTCGTCACCGACGTCGTGATGCCGGGCCGCTCCGGCGTGGAACTCGCGCGCGACCTCGACAGCCGGCGACCCGGGATCCCGGTGCTCGTTACCAGCGGATACCCGGAGACGACGCGGGGGCGGTGGGAACCAAACGAGGACTGGGGGGCCTTCCTGCAGAAGCCATTCACGCCCACCGAGCTGGTCGAGGCAGTCCGGGCGGCCGCCACCCCCCGGATCCCGAACTGATGGACAACCTCTGCCACACGCTGGTCGGCGCGGCGCTGGCGCAGTCCGGCCTGAAGAAGCGTTCCGCCCTTGGCACGGCCACCCTCCTCATCGCGGCCAACCTCCCTGACGTGGACGTGGTCAGCCTCGCGTGGGGCAGCACCGCCGGACTCGCCTTCCGGCGCGGGTGGACCCATGGGATCCTGGCGCTTGCCCTCTGGCCCTTCCTGCTCGCGGCGGTGATGGTGGGGTACGACCGGATGGGGAAGCGGCGAGGCGCCCGATTCTGGCCGCTGGCGGGGCTAGCCGCGATCGGGGTGCTCAGTCATCCCCTCCTCGACCTGCTCAACACCTACGGCGTCCGCTGGCTCATGCCGTTCTCGGAGCGGTGGTACTATGGCGACACGCTCTTCATCGTGGATGTCTGGGTCTGGCTGGTGCTGGGCGCCGGCGTGCTGGTGAGCCTGAGGCGGGAGCGAGGGAGGCGGGCCGACTGGCGACGGCCAGCGCAGGGGGCGCTGGCCGTGGCGACCGTCTACACCATCGGGATGTTCGTGGCGGGCCGACTGGCCGCCGCGCAGGTGCGATTCGAATTCGTCGCGGGCGGCGTGCCGGTGCAACGCGTGCTCGCCTCACCGATCCCGGTGACGCCCGTCCTTCGCGACGTCGTCGTGGATGAGGGGGACGAGTACGTGGTCGGCCGAATCCGGGTCGGGGGCCATTTTCTTCCGGGAAGCCACTGGCCGAAGCGAGACCCGTTCACCGACGAGAACAACCCCGAGGTCGCGCAGGCGGCCTCGACTCCGGAGGCGACCATCTTTCTCTGGTGGGCCCGCTACCCGACCTACATCGTCGACCGGAGGGGAAGCACGACGGTCGTCCACTTCATCGACCTGAGATATGCACGCTCGCCCGACGCCTCGTTCGGCACGCTCAGCGTCCCCATCTCCACCGCCCAGCTCGTTCTCGCTCCCCTCCCCTGACTTCTTGGCGCCCCGCTACGACCGCGGCGCCTGCTGCAGCAGGGGCCGCAGCGCGAGCCACACCAGGTCGGCCACCCGTCGCTGTCCCGCCGCCGTCGGGTGGATCCCGTCGGCCTGGTTCAGGGAATCGACCCCACCCACCCCCTGGAGCAGGAACGGGACGAGCGGCACGCCGAGGTCGGCGGCGGCCTCACGGTATACCGCACGGAAACGGGCGGTGTAGTCGGCCCCGAGGTTGGGCGGCGCCTCCATCCCGAGCAGCAGGATGGCCGGTGGCGGGCGCTGCTGGCGGGCGCGCTGCACAATGGCCTCGATGTTGACCCGCAACGAGTCGGGGTCGAGGCCCCGGAGCCCATCGTTGGCACCGGTCTCCAGAATCAACACGGCGACCGGCTGCCGCATGAGCCAGTCCACCCGCTGCCGCGCTCCCGCCGACGTTTCCCCGCTCACCCCGCGGTTGACGACCCGGTAGTTGAGGCCGGCCGAGTCGATCTTCTGCTGCAGCACGGCGGGATACGCCTCGGACGGGTCGAGTCCAAGCCCCGCCGTCAGGCTGGTGCCCACCACGAGGATCAGCGGAGCGGTCGGCGCGGCGACGGGGGAACTGTCGGCCGGCTTCGGCGTATCATCCCCACCACACCCGGCGAGCGCCGCGAGAATGGCGGCGCCCGCAGCGAAGGGCTGTATCATTCGGGACATGGGAATCGTCATGGGAGTCCAGATGCTGCGCTGTGAAAACCTGAGCCAGTCGTATCGATCGGGCACGGGCACGCTGACCGTCCTGCAAGATATCAGCTTTGCCGTGGATGCCGGCGCGTTCGTCGCCATCATCGGCCCGTCCGGCAGCGGCAAGACGACACTGCTCGGCCTCCTGGCCGGCCTGGATCGGCCCGCGTCGGGTGAGGTCTGGCTTGATGGCATCGCCCTCAGCGCGCTGGATGAAGACCGGCGTGCCGCGCTCCGCGGTGCCAAGGTCGGTTTCGTCTTCCAGGCGTACCAGCTGATCCCGACGCTGACGGCGCTGGAGAATGTCCAGGTGCCCCTCGAGCTCCGCGGGGAGTCCGATCCCGCACGGGCGCGCGCGCTCCTCGAGCGCGTCGGGCTGGGTGACCGCACCGGGCACTACCCCGCCCAGCTCTCCGGCGGCGAGCAGCAGCGCGTCGCGCTGGCCCGGGCGTTCTCGACCCGACCGAAGATCCTCTTTGCGGACGAACCAACGGGCAACCTCGACCAGCGGACCGGGGCCGGCATCATCGACCTGATGACCGACCTCAACCGCGAGGCGGGGACGACACTGGTGCTGGTGACACATGACCCCGACCTGGCCGGCCGGGCACGCCGGATTCTCCGGCTGGCGGACGGCCACCTGGAGTCGGACACCACCACGTGACGCTGCGCGCGCTGCTGCGACTCGCCTGGCGGGAGGGGCGCGCCTCCCGCCGACGCCTGCTCCTGCTGGTGGCTGCGATCGCCACCGGCACCGCGGCGCTCGTGGCCATCAACACCTTCACCGCCAATCTCCGTACGGCCGTCAACGCCGAGGCGCGCGGCCTGCTCGGCGCCGACCTGGCGCTCGCGTCCCGGTCAGCACCGACCGAATCGCTGGACGCGCTGGCCGATTCCCTCGCGTGCGGAGGGCCGGCGCCCTGCGACGACCGGGCGACCGTCACCACCTTTGGCGCCATGGGGTATGTCCCGTCCCGCACCGGCGTGCGGCTGGTCCGGGTGACCGCGGTCGATGGGCGCTGGCCCTTCTTCGGGGCGATCACCACCACGCCGGCAGGCGCCTGGCCCCGGCTGCAGGGTGACCGGGTGGCACTGGTAGACCCCGCGTTCTTGACGGCACTCGGCGCCTCGATCGGGGACACGCTGGCGCTCGGCACACTTCGGCTGCCGATCGCGGGCACCGTCGACCATGTGCCCGGCGATGTCGGGATTGCGACGGCGTTCGGTCCCCGGGTGTTCATCCCGGGGGCGCTGGTCGCCGAGACCGGCCTCCTCGGCTTCGGCGCACGGGCGGAGTACGACATCTACCTCCAGCTGCCGGCCGGCGCCGACGTCCAGGCGATTGCCGATACGCTGAAGCCGAGACTGCGCCCCGATCGGGTGCGGGTGCGCACCGTGCAGGATGAACAGCGAAATCTCGGCAATGCGCTGGAGCGGCTGGGTCGCTACCTCGGCCTCGTGGCGCTGGTGGCGCTGCTGCTGGGGGGACTCGGGGTCGGCAGCGCGGTGCATGTCCTGATCCGGCAGAAGATGGACACGATCGCGGTGCTCCGGTGCCTCGGCGGCAGCAGCCGACAGGTCTTCGCGCTCTTCCTGGTGCAGGCCGCGGGCATCGGGCTCCTCGGCAGCACCATGGGCGCCGCCATCGGGCTCGCCGTGCAGCAGGCGCTCCCGCGCGTGCTCGGCGAGTTCCTTCCCGTGGCCGTCACCCCAGCACTCTCCTGGCCCGCCCTCGCCACCGGGCTCGGGCTCGGTCTCTGGACGGCCGTGGCCTTCGCGCTGATTCCGCTGCTGGGTATCCGGAAGATCTCTCCCCTCGCCACGCTCCGCCGCCCCTACGAGGCGGAGGCCCGTCCGTCGCGCGACCGCTGGACGATCGTCGCGATCGCGGTGCTGATGGCCAGCGTCGTGCTGATGGCGATGGTACAGGCCGGCGATCCGCTCCGCGGCGCCGCCTTCGCCGCGGGCATCGGCGTGGCGCTGGCCGGCCTCTGGCTCTCCGCCTTTGCGCTGGTGCGGGGGCTGCGCCGCTCCTTCCCGCACCGCCTCGCGTATGTGTGGCGGCAGGGGCTGGCCAACCTCTACCGGCCCGCGAACCAGACGGTGTCTGTAGTGCTCTCGCTCGGGTTCGGCACCTTTCTGCTCGCCACGCTGCTGCTGGTGCAGCACAACCTCCTGCGCTCGCTGCGCGTGGACGGAAGTTCCCGGCGCCCCAACCTGATCCTCTTCGACATCCAGCCCGACCAGGCGGCCGGAGTGGACTCGCTGCTCCGCGCGCGCGGCCTCGACCCGACGCCTGCCGTGCCGATCGTCCCGATGCGCATTCAGTCCATCAACGGGAAGGCGGTGCAGGACTACTCGCGCGACACCACCGAGGTCGAGGGGCGGCCGGCAGGCTGGGCGCTGCGGCGTGAGTATCGCTCCACCTACCGTGACTCGGTCGTGGGAAGCGAACGCGTCGTCCTTGGCAGTTGGTGGGGGCCGGGCACCGATTCCGCCGGAGGGCCCGTGTCCATCTCGGTGGAAGTCGGGCTCGCCGAGGAACTGGGTGTCAGCATGGGCGACGAGATTACGTGGGACGTGCAGGGGGTGCCGATCCCGAGTCGCGTGACGAGTCTCCGCGAGGTGGACTGGGCCCGGTTCGAGACCAACTTCTTCGTGGTGTTCCGGCCGGGGGCGCTCGAGGCGGCGCCGCAGACCCTTGTCACCCTGGTCCGAGTCGACAGTGCGGCGGAGCGGGGGCTGGTCCAGCGCGCGGTGGTGGAGCGGTTCGCCAACATCTCCGCCCTCGACCTCTCGACCGTGCAGCGGGCGCTGGACGACATTCTCGGCAAAGTGGGGGCGGCCATCCGCTTCATGGCGTTCTTCACGCTGGCGGCCGGACTCGTCGTGCTGCTCGGCTCCCTGGCCACCAGCCGTGCGCAGCGGTTGCGGGAGACGGTGCTGCTCAAGACCCTCGGCGCAAGCCGATCGCAGGTCACGCGGGTGGCCGTGTCGGAGTACCTGGCGCTGGGCACCCTGGCGGCGCTGGCAGGCCTGGTGCTGGCCCTCGGCAGCGGCTGGGCGCTGGCCCACTGGCTCTTCGAGACCAAGTTCGCGGTCCCGGCCGCGCCGATGCTCCTCCTCGCGGCGGGCGTCGTGGCGCTCACCGTCGGTGTCGGGCTCTGGAGCTCGGTCGACATCTTCCGGCGCACGCCGCTGGATGCCCTGCGGAACGAGTAGACGCTTCTTACCTCCCCCTCCGGGCCGCTGTATCTTTCGACCATCCTCAACAGGCGGACTTCCCGGATGCTCCCAATCGACCTGCGCGGCAAGCGTGCCTTCGTGGCCGGTGTCTCCGACGACGGCGGATTCGGCTTCGCGATTGCGAAGTCGCTCGCCGAGGCCGGCGCCTCGATCTGCCTCGGCTCCTGGCCCCCCGCCCTCGGCATCTTCCAGAAGCTCCTCGAGCGGGGGAAGATGGACGCCTCGATGACCCTTGCCGATGGCCGCCAGCTCGAATTCGAGAAGATCTACCCCCTCGACGCCGCCTACGACTCGATGGCGGACGTCCCCGCCGAGGTCCGCGAGAGCAAGCGCTACAAGGACCACGGCGACTTCTCGATCCAGGGGGTGGTGGAACACTTCCGGAAGGACTTCGGGGAGAAGCCCCTCGACATCGTGGTGCACTCGCTCGCCAACGGCCCCGAGGTGAAGAACCAGCTGCTGGACACCTCCCGCGCCGGCTATCTCGCCGCGGTCAGCGTCAGCGCCTACAGCAACGTGTCATTCGTCCGGAACTTCGGTCCGCTGATGCGGGAGGGCGGCTCCTTCCTTTCCCTGACCTACATGGCCGGGGAGCGGGCCATTCCGGGCTACGGCGGCGGGATGAGCACCGCGAAGGCCGCCCTCGAAGCGGACACGCGCACCCTGTCCTACGAGGCGGGACGACGGTTCGGCGTGCGTATCAACACGATCTCCGCCGGCCCCTACGCCTCGCGCGCCGCCTCGGCCATCGGCTTCATCGACATGATGATCAATTACTGCTCCAGCAACGCGCCGCTGACGCGGAAGATGGAGGCGAGCGACGTCGGCAACACCGCCGCGTTCCTCGCCAGCCCGATGGCGGCGGCCATCACGGGGAGCGTGGTGTACGTCGACAACGGCTATCACGCCATGGGGATGGCGGTCTCCCCCGAGGCCCTGAACACCCCCACGGACTGACGGCGATGTTCATCGGACACTACGGCGTGGCGCTCGCGCTCAAGCGTGCGGAACCCAAGCTCTCGCTCTGGACGCTCTTCATCGCCGTCCAGCTGGTGGACATCGCGTGGGGTGCGACGATTCTGCTCGGCTGGGAGCGAGTCCGGATCCACCCGGGGTGGACCGCTGCCTCCCCCCTCCAGTTCCTGTCCTACCCGATCACCCACAGCCTGCTTGCGGCCGGTCTCTGGGCTGTCGCCGCCGGGGTCGTCTGGTACACCTGGCCCACCAAGGACTCCAGCGGCCACGGCCGCGCCGCCCTCATCGTGGCGCTGGCCGTCGCGTCCCACTGGTTCCTTGACCTGGTGGTGCACGTGCCCGACCTTCCCCTCGCAGGAGACAACACCAGGAAGTTCGGCTTCGGCCTCTGGAACAGCATCCCCCTCACCTTCACGGTCGAGCTCGGGCTGCTCGGGGTCGGGCTCGCACTCTACCTGTCGGGAGGCAGCCGAAACCACCCGGTCCGGAAAGGGTGGGCGGTCGGCTTCGCGGCGGTCCTGGCCGCCGCCTACATCGCGACGACGCTCGGGCCGCCGCCACCCAGTGTTCCGGCGATCGGCATCAGCGCGCTCGTCCTGCTTCTGGCCCTCGCCGCAATCGGCGGGTGGATCGATCGCGGCCCCAGCCGCGTGGCCAGGTAGCGAGAGCCGGATGGACCGGCAGTTCTTCCGGCTTGGGGCGCTCTCGGCCTTCCTGGCAGTGGCAGCCGGTGCCTTCGGCGCGCACGCCCTGCGCGCGCGGCTCGGCCCGCCCATGCTCCTGGTGTTCGAGACTGGCGCGCGCTACCAGATGTACCACGCGCTCGGGCTGATGGCGGTCGCCTGGGCGGTCACCCGATGGCCGGGCAAGCTGACCTCCGCCGCTGGCTGGTGCTTTGTGGCCGGCACGATCCTCTTTTCGGGAAGCCTCTACGCGATGGCGCTCAGCGGTCAGCGCGCACTCGGGGCCATCACGCCGCTGGGTGGCGTCGCGTTCCTGTCCGGGTGGCTCTGCCTGGCGCTCGCGGCACGCCGCGGCGCATGAACCCGATCGCTGCCCGCTATCGCACGCTGCTCCAATCGCTCGACACCTGGACCGCCACCGCCCGTCAACGCCATCCGGGGGTGATTCCCTGCCGCCAGGGCTGCACCGCCTGCTGCCACGGCCCCTTCGACATTTCCGTCGCCGACGTGCTTCTCCTGCGGGAGACCGTGGCCGAACTGCCCCGGGAGCGACGCGCCGCGCTCCTCATGCGTGCCGGGGCCGCCGCAGCCCGGCAACGGGAGCTGGTACCCGACTGGGCAGCACCGTTCGATGTGCGGGACCTGGGCGAGGCACGGTTCGACGAGGTGTGCGAGGCGCTGGCCACCGAGGCCTGCCCCTGCCTCGAGGACGGCGCGTGCGTGGTCTACGAAGGCCGACCGGCGGTCTGTCGAATGATGGGACTCGGGCTGGAGTCGCTGGACGACCGGCGCCTGGCCAACGGCTGCCCGATCCAGGCGGAGTTCCCGGCCTATGCCGCGCTCCCCCTACAGCCGTTCGACCTGCCCGCCTTCGAGACAACAGAAGAGGCCTGCCTCGTTGAGGCAGGCCTGTCGCTGTTCGATACGCTCGATGCCGCTGGCTATGAAACGAGCATTGCGCTGGCGCTCGCGGATCAATAGCCCCGATCGTGAAAGCCGGCCAACCGGGCCGGGAGGTTTGCCGGCTCGGTCTGCAGCAACTTCCCGGTCGGTGACACCCAGATCTTCACATCGCGGGCGCCGGGGATGAGGGTGGGGCCGAAGGTGAATCGCCACGCCCGCTGGTGGCCGGGAAGATCCGGCGCCCCCTTCCAGAGCAGGTCCACCGTCTGCTTGCCCATCTTGGGCGGGGGCGCCCCCAGCAGGGTGCCGACGGTGGAGTAGGCTGCCGCGTAGGACGCCCCGGTCAGCAGCGCCCCGATGAACGCCGCGATCAGCATGTACCAGAGCAGGCGTATCATAGACCCTCCCGAACGGGGGTCGCTCGGCCGCCAGCCTCTTACCGGGCCAGCTGCTCCACGATGCGGTAATAGAACTCCACCCCGAACCTAATCTCCTGCACCGGCACCCGCTCATCATCGCCATGCACGGTCGCCGACACCTCCTCGGTCGTGCGCCAGGCCTCGATGCCATAGGCGTCGATCCCGAGCGCCCGGAAGTCATAGCTGTCGGTATACCCGGTCAACATCTTGGGCAGCACCAGCGCGCCGGGGTCCATGGCCTCGACCGCCTCGCTGAATGCGGTCAGCACCGGGCCGTCCACCGGGGACGAGCGCGCCGCGCGCACCTTGGAGAGCGGCGTGACCTCCACCGTGGTGTCCCGCATGATCGCGCGCAGCTGCGCAAGGAAATCCTCCGGCCGCTGACCCGGGAGGAGCCGCACGTCGATTTCGGCGGATGCCTCGGCCGGGATCACGTTGGTGCTGCTCGAGCCGTGCAGGACGGTGATGGTCACGGTATTGCGGAGAATCGCGTTCTGGTAGCGGTCCGAGGTCAGCCAGGCGGTCGCCACCGAGTCCTGCAGCGCCTTCGCGGGGTCGGCGAGCCAGGCGCGATGGACCGGGTTCCGTTCCCGGGTGGCGAGGGCCTCGAGGTAGGCGGCGGCGGGAGGCGTCAGGACGAGCGGCGTCTGCCACTCGGCGATCCGCCCGAGCACGCGGGAGAGCCGGAGCGCCGCGTTGCCCTCGGTCGGGCGGCTCCCGTGGCCCGGTTCCCCACGGACGGTCAGGCGGAGCCAATACGGGACCTTTTCGGTGGCGTCGAGGCCGTAGGAAATTGTCCGTCCCTTGGGCCCCATCTCGTTGTCTCCCCCCTCGTTCAGGAGAAACTCCGCCTGCCGGACCAGGTCCGCCTTGTGCTGCGTGAACCAGAGCGATCCCGAGGAATCGAGTTCCTCGTCCGCGTTGGCCACCAGGATGAGATCACGGCTGAGCGGCACGCCCCGCCGCTTGAGCGCCACCACCGTGGCGAGCTGGATGATCCCGAGTCCCTTGGTGTCCTGCGCGCCGCGCCCCCAGACCGCGCCATCCTCGATGACCCCGCTGAACGGCGGATACCGCCACCTGGCGGAATCGGCCGGCACCACGTCGATGTGGTGCAGCAGCACCATCGGTCGCTGCGCCCCGGTGCCGGGCAGCCGTGCGTAGAGGTTGCCCCGCCCCGGCGCGGACTCGAAGATCTCGGCCTCGATCCCCTCCCGGGCCAGCACCGCCTGGAGAAACCGCGCGCCCTCGATCTCGTTGCCCGGCGGATTGACCGTCCGGATGCGCAGGTACTCCTGCAGCCAGGCCGTGGCCTCGGCGGCAAGCGAGTCGAAGTCCGGCGGCCGGGTGCCCTGAGCCCGGGCCGGCAGCACGCCGCACAGTAGGAGGAACAGCGGGAGGGCGAGTCGCACGGGGCCTCGGGGACGGAAGACGAAGCGGCCCCGCCGAGGCGGGGCCGCGGGCACAACGACCGCGCCGGCGGTCACATCACCGGGTGGAGGCTGCGGAGATAGGAAAAGAGCAGGAGCAGGGCCACGATGACGATCGTCGCGATGATCAGCGGAAAGACGAAGAGGCCACTGAAGATCTTGCTGTCCGACTTCAGGTGCATGTAAAACATCGCGACCAGGGCGAACTTGGCCGCCGAGAGGACGATGAGGATCTCATTGAGGAACGGCTGCACGAGCCCGTGCATGGGCCAGCCGGCCCGGTGCGACGCCTCGTAGGCGAGCACCTCGAGGGCGGTCATGACGAAGAGGACCACCGCGATCTTGGTGTAGGTCGCGGCCGCGGACTCGTGGTGGTGCGTGGCGACTTGGGCGTCCATGCCGATCACCTCATCAGGTAGACGACGGGGAAGATCACGATCCAGACGACGTCCACGAAGTGCCAGTAGAGCGCGGCGATTTCGAGGTTCATCGCCTTTTCCGCCGGCAGCTTGCCGCGGAGGGCGAGCACCAAAATGGTGGCGAGCCAGATGACGCCGATCGTGACGTGCGTGCCGTGGAAGCCGGTGAGCGTGTAGAACGAGGACCCGAAGAGGTTCGTCGTGTAGCCGAGCCCCTTGTGGTAGAAGTGGGTGAACTCGTACACCTGCATGCCGACGAAGAAGAGCCCGCAGACCACCGTGGCCGCCAGCCAGCGGATCAGCTGCGTCCGGTTGCCGGCCCGCGCGCCGTCGAGCGCCCGCACCACGAAGAAGGAGCTGAAGAGCAGCACGGCCGTGCCGAGCGTGACCAGCGGGATCTCGAAGATCGGCTCGCAGGTGGTCATCTGGCCGTGCAGCATGCACTGCGAGGTCTCGTGCGGGAGCGGCCCGACCAGGCTGTGCCCCTTGTACACCAGGTAGTTCGAGATCAGCGTCGCGAAGAAGAGGCATTCCGACCCGATGAAGGTCCAGATGGCCAGCTTCCGGGTGTCGAGCCCGGTGGCCGTCGGGGGATGCATCGCGTGAGCGGTATCGTGCGCCAAGGGTCCGTCCGTCGCAGTCGTGAGAAGTCTAGTGGTCGGCGGGCTCGAAGGCCCACGAGAAGATGCCGATCATGGTGATCGCGACGCCGGCCAGGATCACCGCGAGATTGACGTGCATCAGGAAGCCGACGAGGGTCAGCGCCGTGCCGAACGCCGTCACGATCGGCCAGTACGACGGGCTGGGAAGGTGAATCCCCTTGCCGCTCACCCGGGCCGGTTCGGGCAGTGTGCCCCCGTTGGCGCGCCGCCGCTCCCAGAGGGGATCCCGGCTGTCCACCGTCGGTTCCACCGCGAAGTTCCACTCCTGCGGCGGGGAGGGGATCGACCATTCCAGCGTGGCGCCATGCCAGGGGTCGGCCGGGGCCACCGCGCCGCTCCTGAGCGATTTCAGGATGTTCCAGATGAACACCAGGAACGAAAAGCCGAGGATCAGGGAGCCGGCCGTTTCAATCGCGTTCCAGAACCCGAAGCCCATGCCGGCGGAGTAGGTGTACACCCGGCGCGGCATGCCGTTCAGGCCGAGGATGTGCATCGGGGCGAAGGTCAGGTTGAAGCCCAGGAACATCAGCCAGAAGTGCACCTTGCCGAGGCCCTCGCTGAGCATCCGGCCGGTCATCTTCGGGAACCAGTAGTACGCGCCGGCGGTCAGGGCGAAGATGCTGCCGCCGAAGAGCACGTAGTGGAAGTGCGCCACGATGAAGTAGCTGTCGGTCTGCTGCAGGTCGGCGGGGGGGGAGGCGTGCATGACGCCGGACAGCCCGCCGATGATGAACATCGCCACGAACCCGAGGGCAAAGTACATCGGGGTCTTGTACTGGATCGAGCCGCCCCAGACGGTGCCGATCCAGTTGAAGATCTTCACGCCGGTCGGGATGGCGATGAGCATGGTGCCGAGGGAGAACACCGTGTCTGCCATCGGTCCCATCCCGGTGGCAAACATGTGGTGACTCCACACCCCGAAGCCCAGGAAGGCGATGAAGCACCCCGAGAAGACCATGGCGGCGTACCCGAAGAGCGGCTTCCGGGAGAACACCGGGAGGATCTCGGAGACCACGCCGAAGGCTGGAAGGATGAGGATGTACACCTCGGGATGGCCGAAGAGCCAGAAGAGGTGCTGCCACAGCACCGGGTCGCCGCCGCCCGACGGGACGAAGAAATGGGTGCCGAAGTTCCGGTCGAGCATCAGGAGGACGAGCGCCACGGTGATGATCGGGAAGGCCAGCAGGAGCAGCACCTGGGTGATCAGGCTCATCCAGACGAACATCGGCATCCGCATCATCTTCATGCCGGGCGCGCGCAGGTTGATGATGGTCACGAAGAAGTTGACCGCCGCCGCCAGCGAGGCGATGCCGAGGATCTGGAGACCGATGATCCAGAAGTCGACGTTCAGGCCGGGGCTGAACTGCTTCGAGGTCAGGTTGGCGTACGCGAACCACCCCATGTCGGGGGCGGCGTTGAAGAGGAAGCTCGCATTGAGCACCAGGCCGCCGAAGAGGAAGACCCAGTAGCTGTACGCGTTCAGCCGCGGAAAGGCGACGTCGCGCGCGCCGATCTGCAGGGGGATGAAGTAGTTGAAGAACATCGCCGACAGCGGCATCACCCCGAGGAAGATCATCGTGGTGCCGTGCATCGTGAAGAGCTGGTTGTACGCCTCCGGCGACAGGAAGGTCTTGTCCGGCGCCCCCAGCTGCCAGCGGATCAGGAGCGCCTCGAGGCCGCCCAGCAGGAAGAAGAGGAAGGCGGTCACGCCGTAGAGGATCCCGATCCGCTTATGGTCAACGGTCGTGATCCAGCTCCAGAGCCCCTTCTTTTCGGCGGGAGCGGCTTCGGTCCCGGCGTGCCCCATCGCTATCGTGGACATCGCGTACCCTCTCGTCAGTTCCCGGTGGCGGTCATGGCGACCGCCCCCGGCGCAGGCACGACGCTGAGCGACCGCAGGTACGCGATCAGCGCGGTGATTTCTTCATCGGTGAGCCCGAGATTCGGCATCAGCACCCCCGACTTGACCGCCTGGGGGTTCTTCAGCCAGCGGGCGAGGTTCTCGTCGGTGTTTGGCAGCCACCCCGAGGCGATGTCCGAGCGGCTGCCGACGCCGGCCAGGTTCGGGCCGACCATGGTCGGCGCGCCCACTGCCGACACCGCATGGCAGCCGACGCAGGCCTTGGTGGCAAAGAGCTGCTGGCCCCGCGCCACGAGCGAGTCGGGCGCCGGCGCCCCGGAGTCCGCGGGCGCGCTCACGGCCGCGAGGCCGACGCGCCAGGCGTCAAAATCGGCGGGGGCCTGCGCGATGACCTGGAAGGCCATCCGGGCGTGCTGGGTGCCGCAGAACTCCGCGCACTGCCCGGGGTAGGTCCCGGGCGTTTCGGTCTTGAACCAGAGCCGGTTGTCGCGCTTGGGGAAGACGTCGCGCTTTCCCGCCAGCTGCGGCGTCCAGAAGCTGTGAAGCACGTCGCCAGTGGTCATCCGAAGGTCGACGGTCCGCCCCGTCGGGACGTGCATGTCCCCCGCGGTCACGAGGTTGTATTCCGGGTAGCGGAATTCCCACCACCACTGGTGGCCGGTCACCTCGATCACGAGCGGATTGTCGGTCGGGACCTCGGCCGTCTTGAAGATGGTCTGGACCGTGGGCACGGCAATGAAGACGAGAATGACCGCGGGGATGGCGGTCCAGACCACCTCGAGGACCGTGTTGCCGTGATTCTGCTCCGGTTCGGCGTCGCCCGGCTTCCCGCGGAACCGGAAGAGGGCCCAGACCAGCGCCCCTTCCACCAGGAAGAAGACGATCGTGGCCAGCTGGAACGACCGACGGAACACCTGGTCGAGGAGTTCCGCGAAGTCCGCCTTGGGAGCCAGCGTGGTCTGCGGGTACCCGTCCGGCGAGCAGCCGGCCAGCGCGAGCATGGCCAGCGTAACGCACAGTGCGGGCACCCACCGGGCGGCGCGCCGGAGGGAAGGAATCCTGAGGGCCATTCCGTTCGTCCTGTTCAGCGAAAAATGCGGGGGATAAGTGGCCAAGCAGTCAGCATTTTACCGACCGGAGGCCCCCGCGTCAATGAATCCGACCCCGCCGAATCCCGGCCCCGGAGGTCGCCCTTACGGCGGACAGGCCATATTATGGGGGCGAATCGACTCGCCCCACCGAGGATCGGGCCCACACCCGGGAGCCGCCCATGACCCCAGCCGAACGCGAAGACTGCATCCGCCGCTACGCCGAGGGCCCTGCCCTCCTCTCCGCCGCCCTGGCGGCCACGCCGGCAGAGGCGCTGCAGTGGCGCCCCGCGCCCGGCAAGTGGTCGGTGCACGAGGTGATCGTCCACTGCGCCGACGCGGAGGCCAACAGCCACGGACGCATCCGGTATGTGCTCGGGGAAGAGCACCCCACGATCATGGGGTACAACGAGGCGCGCTGGGCCGAACGGATGGACTACCACGCACACCCGATCGACCTGGCGATGGCCACCGTGGTGGCCGTCCGCGCCAATACCGTGCCCCTGCTCCGCCGCCTCACGGAGGCCCAGTGGGGACGGACCGCGACGCACAGCGAGGCGGGCGCCTATGGAGCCGAGATCTGGCTCCAGGCCTACGCGGAACACCTGGAGATCCACGACCGGCAGATTCGCCGCAACATCGCGGCGTGGAAGAAACGGTAGGCACAGGCGGCGTGGAACCCCAACGGGGGTGGTCGCGGTGCCGCCCCCGCTCACCGCACAGGGGCCTCTACTTCCTGGCCCCCATCACCTTCTCGACCTCCGCCGCCGTCCGTGGCGCGCCGGCCGACAGCAACTCGTACCCCGTGGCGGTCACGACCACGTCGTCCTCAATGCGGACACCCAGCTTCTCCTCAGGGATATAGATTCCCGGCTCCACGGTGAAGACCATGTTCGGGGCCAGTGGCGTCGCGTAGTTGCCGACGTCGTGGACATCCATCCCCAGCCAGTGGCTGAGGCCGTGGATGAAGTAACGGTCGCAGGTGCCGGGGGCGCAGAGGTCGCCCGAATGCTCCTTCATGTATTCGCGCGCGATCTGTCCCAGCCTGCCCAGGGTGATCCCAGGCTTGATGGAATCGAGCGCGGCCTGCTGGGTGGCGAGAACCAGGTTGTAGATCTGGAGCTGGCGCGGGGAGAACTTGCCGCTTACGGGAATAGTCCGCGTGATGTCCGCCGCATAGAAGCCGTACTCCGCTCCCATGTCCATGACCACCAGTTCCCCCGCCTGCAGCTGGCTGCGGCTCCGGTCATAGTGCAGCGTCGTCGCGTTGATGCCCGTCCCCACGATGCTCGGGTACGCCAGACGCTCGGCGCCCAGGCTCCGGAAGGTCCCTTCGGCCGCGCCCTCCAGCTGGTATTCCCACGCCCCGGGCCGCGCCACCCGCATGGCGGCCACGTGTCCCTTGGCACTGATCTCGGCGGCCATCCGCATCCGCCGCATCTCGTCGGAATCCTTCACCAGCCGCATGGCGTCCAGCAAGGGCCGGAGGTCGCTCACGCCCGCGCCGGTCCCCAGCGCCAGCTGCTGGAAGAAGGTGTCGCGCTCCGCCTCCTTTCCTAGCAGCAGGTAGAAGGTGCCGCCCTGGAGCGTCCGGGACCGCACGAAGCTCCGGATCTGGCGTTCGGCCAGGTCGGCCGCGCGGGTGTCCTCGATGCCGGTCAGCGCGGTCGCCTCCGCGCCGGGCCCGAGGCGCGCCCCCGTCCACCGTTCCGCCATCGAGTCGCGGGCAGGCAGGTAGAGATAGACCTGCGGGGGGAGGGTGTCGCGCGCGATCAGCACCAGCCAACTGGACGGGGTTTCCAGTCCGGTCAGGTAGAAGAAGTCGTTGTTCTCGCGATAGTCGCTGTCCTGCGGATAGTCGCCCTCGATGCTGCGCTTTTCGGACGACCGGATGACCGCGACGCCGTTCCCCATTCGCTTGAGCAGGTCGGCGCGGCGCGCGGCGAGGTACTCCACCGGAACCGGGCCGGCCGGGGAGCCGACCTGGGCCGGGGCGAGCGTCGGTGTTGACGCAAGAAGTGCGAGCACCAGTGCGGCACGGGGCATGAGGCCGTCCATTATTGTGGTGTGAGCGGAGTGGCGCGGATCACGAGGTCGAAGGGAACCGGGTCGTCCACGACGACCGAGAAGTGCCACCACTCCATCGGGTAATTGGTGAACCCCTCCGAGGCCATCACCTCTACGAGATGATCCCGTGACTGTTTCACCGTGCCCGTGGCATTCGCGGTGTGGGCCGCGTCCCCGAAGGTGTCGAAGGGCGTTCCCATCTGCACCTCGACCCCGGAGTGGAGGTCCACCATCGTCAGGTCGACGGCCACGCCCTGATTGTGCCGGCTCCGTCGGGCGATGTACCCCGAGTCGAGCAGCCAGGTCTGGTTGGTCCGTTCCGTCCACGCCACCATGGCCTGGGTGGCCCGGACCGGCCGGTACCCGTCCCAGATCTTGAGCCCGAGCCCCTCCGCGGCCAGCCGGTGCTGCACCCGCGCCAGTGCCTCCGCTGCCTCGCGCCGGAGCAAGGCACGGTTGGCGTTGTACCCCGGCAACGGGGCACCGGTGAAGTTGTCGGGGCCGGCATACCTGGCGTCCACCCGGATGGTGCTGTCGAGCGAGCGGACGTCCACCAGGAGTTGTTCGGCAAGGATATCCGGGGCCACGACCTGCGAATCGGCGTTGGCCACCGCCGCCTGGGCGCCGAGGGCCCCGGGGAGGGCGAGGAAGCAGAAGAGGAGTGCGTATCGCATCGGGGGAGAGTAAGCCAGGCAGGCACCGTCCGGGAGAGGGAGGTTGCGGAGTCGCGATCCGGGCCCGATTGTAGACCATCCCTCACCACTGGTGCCCCGTGACGACTCGCCGCTCGTTTCTCGGATTCCTGTCCGTCCCGTTCGCCGCGTCGCTGACCCTGCCAACGCTCCGTGCCACGCCACCGCGCGCCGGCCGGCCGCTCATGCCAGCCGATCTCGGCCCGCTGGACGACGAGGCATACTGGCGGGCCCTCCGCCCCCAGTTCACGATCCCGCCAGACCAGGCGTTCTTCAACACCGCCACCCTGGGCTCGAGTCCACGCGCTGTCCAGGAGACAGTCCTCCAGAGCATCCAGCACGTCAACCGGGACATCGCGGAGTGGGACTACAAGGCGGGCCACGAGAACTTCTTCACGGGCTACTACCCTGAGCTGCCGAGCCGGGAAAAGGTGGCCACCACGCTCAACTGCACCGGGCATGACGTGGCGCTGACCATGAACGCCACCTTCGGCATGAATTTCGTGGCCAACGGGCTCGATCTGAAACCGGGCGACGAAGTCGTCGTGACCGACCAGGCCCACCCTGGCGGCCGGATGGGCTACGACCTGCGGGCCAAGCGCGACGGCATCGTGGTGAAGGTGGTCACCGTCCCCACTCCCCCCGAATCGCCCGATCAGTTGATCCAGCTCTATCTCGACGCCACGACGCCGCGCACCCGGGTCTGGGCCATCCCGCACATCTCCAGTTCGCGCGCCATCCGGTACCCCGTCGACCGGCTCTGCGCGCTGGCCCGGGAGCGCGATATCTGGAGCGTGATCGACGGGGCCCAGTCGCTGGGGCACGTCGCCATCGACGTGCAGGCCATGGGCTGCGACGCCTTCTTCGCGTCACCCCACAAGTGGATGCTCGGCCCCAAGGGCACCGGCCTGCTGTACGTCCGGCCCGAGCGCCAGAAGGAACTCTGGACCACGCTGGCCTCGGGGGCCTGGGACGATCAGGCCGACCCGATGTTCCGCCTCATGCAGTACGGCACCGGCAACCTGAGCCTCCTTCTCGGCCTCGGTGTCGCGGTCGATTTTCACAACCAGATCGGCTCGACGAAGATCCAGGAGCGCGACTTCGCGCTCGCCCAGCGGCTCCGCACAGGATTGGCGAGTATCCCGGGCTCCACCTTTGTCTCGCCGACGCATCCCGAGCTCACCTGCGGCACGACCGTGTACGGGCTCAAGAACAGGACCGGGGCCGAGATCCAGGACTATCTCTGGGAGCGGGGCAAGGTGCGGGTCCGCAGCATGGGCGATGTCGGGGTGCGCCATGCCTGCCACATCTACAACTCGCCCGATGAGGTGGACAAGGCGCTGGCGCTGCTGAAGGAGATGGCAGCGTAGGCGGGGGGGCAGCGGGGCAGCGGGGCAGCGGGGCAGCGGGGCAGCGGGGCAGCGGGGCAGAAGGTACCGAGGGAGGAGAGGCCCGCCTACCAGTTTCCTAAGCGCTTGCTGGAGCGCTGGTTAGGTGCGCACCTGTCCAAAATCGTCCCGGCATCGCATCTTAGTAATGAGAACCCTGCAAG
>DAOLIZ010000011.1:24797-32325 GCA_035328285.1 Gemmatimonadales bacterium | reverse complement strand
CAACGACAACATCGTCTCGCCGGCCGAGGGCGCGCTCTTCAACGCCATGATGCTGGCGGACAACCTCTACGACCACAAGGATGGCTCGTACGGCGTCCACAACCCGTTCTATTACCGGGCGCTGCTGGCCGCGAGCATCTCCGAAGTGCAGGCCGTGTACGCCGCATACCTCCCGGGTCCGCCGAGCCCCACCGTCCAGGCGGCGGTCAACAAGGCGCTGAGTCTGCCGGGGGTCAGTTACAAGGCTGGACAAACCAAGCTGAGCGCCGCACGTTAAGCGCGTGATCGCCCAGACGCTGCACTCGCTCTATCCGACCATGGCTTCCGGCAGCACGCCGGGGGCCATGGTCGATTCGTTGCAGGCCGCCCAGGCCGACAGCGGGCTGGTCCCCACCCCGCTGCCGGACCCGGTCGTCAACCTGGTCCAGTGGATCTTCCAGCGGCCAGGCTGGGTCATGATTTCCGGCATCGTCATCGGCGCCATCGTTGGCGTCGTGGCGATCTGGTTCCTCTGGACGCACCGCAAGGACATCTGGACCTGGCTCACCACCCGGAGCCGCGGCACCAAGCTGCTGATGGCGTCGGTGGCGGGCGTGTTTCTCCTTGTCGCCGGCGGGGTGGGCTACAAGGTCAACGACTACATGGAGCACGACAACGACTTCTGTCGGGGCTGCCACATCTTCATCCCCTACGGCCAGCCGTTCGTCCGGCCCGACACGGGCACCTATCTGATCGTCAATCAGCTCGAGGGGAAGCACGACACCCTCGAGTGTCACGACTGCCACCTCCCCGACAAGATCGCCCAGGCCCAGGAACTGATCCTGTGGATGGTGGACCGGCCCGACAAGGTGCCGCCCCACGCGAAGGTGCCCCCGACCGTCTGCAAGAGTTGCCACGAGCAGGGGGCGGCGAAGGAAACCTGGCAGGAAATCGTCACCACCGCCGGGCACCGGGTGCACTTCGAGTCCGACTCGCTCAAGGACAAGAACGTCGAGTGCCTGACCTGTCACGCGCGGTCGGCCCACCGGTTTGTTCCGGTGGACTCCACCTGCGCCCAGCAGGGCTGTCACCTGACCGACGACGTCACGATCAAGCTCGGCAAGATGACCGACGCCGTGGGCCTGCACTGTGCCGTCTGCCACGAGTTCACGGCGGCGGTGCCGAGGCTCGCCACGGTCGACTCAGCCACCGGGACCCTGGTCCCCGGTGACAACCAATGCTTCAGCTGCCACGAAATGCAGCAGCGGCTCCAGGACTTCGACCCGACGCGCGACCCGCACAACGGGAAGTGCGGGATGTGCCACAACCCGCACACGAACGTCAAACCGGCTGATGCCCTCAAGAGCTGTGCAACCGCCGCCTGCCACGGCGACTGGCGGAAGGTGGAGTTTCATACCGGTGCCGCGCACCGCAAGGGCATCGAGGACTGCGAAACCTGCCACACGCCGCACGCCGCACGGGTGGATGCCAGCGCCTGCGCGTCCTGCCACGAACGGGTGCGCGGGTCGGCCACCGGGAAGGCGGCGGGCCGAAAGCCCCCCCTGCCCTTCGACACCACCAAGGCGCTCCGGTCGAGTTCGGCGCAGCCAGACCCGACCAGCCCCCACGGAAAGGGCGACGCGCCGCCGGATGACGACTCTCCGGCGGCGTTGGTCTCTCCGGCCCCTGCCGACAGCTTCGAGCACGCCCGGCACAAGGACCTTCCCTGCATCACCTGCCACACCACGTCGAATCCGACGTCGACCCTGAACTTCACCGCGCCCCGCGGGTGCCAGATCTGCCACCACACCGCCGCCGCCAAGCGCGATTGCGTGGCCTGCCACACCCCCGCCGAGCAGGGACCCGAGACCGTGCGGGTCACGGTCACGGTGCCGGACCACGCCCCTCGGCCGCGAAACGTTTCCTTTGAGCACAGCGACCACCCCGACGTGGCCTGCAAGGAGTGCCACGCCACGCCGGTGTCGCTCGAGCCTGATCCGGCGGTCAAGGGATGCATCAACTGCCACGACCAGCACCATACCGAGGCGAAGGACTGCGCCACCTGCCACGCCGGCGGCGACGTGGAGACGCCCCACGCGCCCCCCGCCACCGCCCATGAAGGGTGCGACGCCTGCCACACGCCGGCGCGCATCGCGCTGCTGACCCCGTCACGGCCGTTCTGCCTGACCTGCCACCAGCCGCAGCAGGCCGACCACTACCCGACGAAGGAGTGCACTCCGTGCCACCTGGACGCGACGCCGGCGCAATGGCGGTCGCGGCTGATGGGGGGGAGGGGCGCATGAAGTTTCGGAAGCTGGCGACGGTGCTGTCGGTGGCGATCGTCCTCCCGGCCGCCGCCGCCGCGCAGGGCTACAACCTGCGGCTGTCGGGCGGCATCCAGGGCGTCAGCTTCCGCGGCTACACCGCGGACAGCATTCCTGTCGACAGCGTCGTCACCACCGGCAACGGGAGCCTCGAGACGCCCAACGGCTACGCCGTCGCCTGCGCCACGGGCAACCTCTACTGCAACTACTGGATTCCAGGACCGATCAACACCACCGCGCCCGCCGTCGCGCAGGCGGCGCTGACGATGTGGGGACTCGGTCTTCCGGGGCTCCGGGTGCAGGTCAATGGGTACGCCACCACCGACTTCAACACCAACGCCTCCTGGCCCGGCACGTCACCGAATCTCCAGCTCATCGAAGGCTATGCCGAGTATGCGGCCCCTGCCTGGACCATCGTGGCCGGCCGGAAGCTGATCTCGGGGCGGCTGGGGGCCTACGGATTCGATGGCGGGCAGGTGACGGGGCGGCTCGCGAGCGCCGGCGTCGCCCTGTCCGGGTACGTCGGCCGGGGGCTGGCCCAGGGTTCCAACCTCTTCATCACCTCGAGCGAGGTGAATCCCCAGGAGGACTACCTGCCCGCAGAGAGCCCGGTGGTGGCGGGGCTGATCGGCACGTGGAACTCCCCCCATGCCGAGGTGAGCGCCGAGTACCGGCGGGAAGTGGACCAGACCACGAAGTACTTCGGGTCGGAGCGCGTGGCCGCCTCGGCGACGCTGCGGCTTTACGGGCACTACAGCGTCGTCGGCGGGGCCATCTATGACATGGCGAGCGGCCTCTGGGGCAGCGCGGACGCCGCCCTCCGGTACGCCACGCCGAAGGTGGGGGTCGTGGCCGGCTACAGGCGGTACGCGCCCTTCTATGAACTCTGGACGGTGTGGGGGGCGTTCAGCCCGGTCCCGTACAACGCCCTCTACGGGTCCCTGTCGTACCAGGCCACGAAGCGCCTCCAGATGCGCATCCGCGGCGAGACGTACCGGTTCGAGAATGCCGACGTGCTGACGCCCCTGGTCTCCATCGCCGATTCGGGGTGGCGGTTCTCTGTCGGCGGCACCTACCAGTTCTCGAACGCCTGGCAGGCGCAGCTCGGCTATGAGAATGAGCGCGGCACCGGGGCCGCCTCCAGCGGCTGGGACGGCAACGTCACCTTCTCGCCGAACGGCAAGTACTCGATCATGGTCTACGGCAACTCCCTCTCCCGGCCCCTCGAGTACCGCTGGGACCAGTCCGTCGTCCTGGTCTACGGGATGCAGGCCTCCGTCGTGGCGCGGGACAACGTGAGCGTGGCGTTCACCATGGCGCGGTACGACGAAAACCGCGAGCGGCCGGACGCGGCGTCGTTCGAGTGGGACCAGATCCGGTTCGGGGCCAAGGTCATCATGACCTTCAGCTCGGCGGACCGGTTGCCGCTCCCCAAGGCCATCACCAACCGACCGGCGGGGTACTGAGATGCGTCGCATACTCGCACCCCTCGTGCTGGCACTCGCCGTGGCCGTGGCCCCCGCTGCCGCGCAGCAGGGTGACCAGTTCAACCACGCGCAGCACGCCAAGGTCTTCCCGACCTGCACCGGATGTCACGCCGGCGCCCTCAACGACTCCCGACCGCTGCTGCCCTCGGGGCAGTCATGCGCCAACTGTCACGACGGCACCGTCGAGCGACGGGTGGACTGGCAGCCGCCGCCGCCGGCGGGGACCAACCTGCGGTTCACGCACGCGGAGCACCGGAAGGAAGTGCTCGCCAAAGCGGGACAGGATTCGAGCCTGGCCTGCCAGGCCTGCCACACCCCGATGGGGAGCGCCTGGATGACGGTCGAGCCGGCGGTGATGCCGCAGTGCCTGGCCTGCCACGGCGTCAAGACGGCCCACCTGGCCGCGCCAGACACCGCGTGCGCCACCTGCCACCTCCCGCTCGCGCAGGCGACCACGCTGACGATGGCGCAGGTCAAGGAATTCCCCGCTCCCCCGTCGCACGACGCCCCTGGGTTCATGAGCGCCGACGGGCATGGTGCCCAGGCGCGGGCCGGCACGGGCCCGAAGACCTACCTCGTGGCACCGAGCTGCGCCACCTGTCACGCGCAGGAGTTCTGCGCCACCTGCCACGTGAACGCCCCGGAGACCCCGACCATCCAGGCGCTGTCCATGGATCCCCGGTCGCTGGCCATTTCCGTCACGCTCGAGGCGCCCGCCACGCATGCGCAGGACAACTTCGTCCTGACCCACGGCAAGTCGGCCCGCAAGAGCACGGCGGCCTGCCAGACCTGCCACACGCAGGAGAGCTGCCTCACCTGCCACATCACCCCGCCGCGGGCCGTCGGCACGCTCTACGCGAGCGGGCCGGGACGCGGCGCAGGCGCCCAGGTGGCGCGGAGCAGGCCCGCCAGCCACATGGCCGACTTCAGCACGATCCACGCGGCGCCGGCCAGTTCCAACCCGCAGTCGTGCGAAGGGTGCCACGCCCGCCCGCAATGCCTCGACTGCCACCGCGGAACGCCGGAGCGCACGCCGCAATACCACCCGCAGACCTTCCTCGAGCGGCATCCGGCGGCGGCCTATTCCCGGGAGACGAACTGCAGCGATTGCCACAACCCCGGCGCCTTCTGCCAGACCTGTCACGTGCAATCCGGGCTCGGCAGCCCGAAGGGCCTGCTGCAGGCGGGGTACCACGACGTCTTCCCCGGCTTCCTCCTGAACCACGGCCAGGCGGCCCGGCAGAGCCTCGAGACCTGCACCTCGTGCCATGTTGAGAAGGACTGCCTGACCTGCCATTCGGCGCTGTATGGCCGGGGGTTCAATCCGCACGGCCCGGGCTTCGACGGCGAGAAGCTCCGCTCGAAGAATCCGCAGATGTGCACGGTGTGCCACGGACTCAGGGTACCCAGCGCGAAATGAGGGCGGGCGGGCCGGGTGGCAGGGAGGCAGTAGATCAAACGGCCCAGGGCGAGATTGCCCCGGGCCGTTGGTCCGTCCGGTGGTTGGCGGGCGCTGCGCTGAGGCGTCCTACTTGATCAGGATCTTGTTCGTGACCGCCGATGGCATCTTCGGCAGGTGCACCCGCAGCACACCGTCCTGGTAGGTGGCGGTGATCTGCTCACTCACGACGGGGGCCGGCAGCCGGATCATCCGGTGGAACTCGCCCCATTCCCGCTCGGCGTGCAGCCGGCGCTCGGTCGGTTCGGCCGCCGGCAATTCACGACGACCGCTGAGCGTCAGGAGCGTCCCGACCAGCGAGATGTCGAGATTCTCCCGATGGGCGCCGGGAATCTCCAGGCGGATAACGTACTCCGCTTCGGTTTCGAGCAGATCGAACGGCGGGAGCCAGGCGGCCGGTGCCGCGGCCGGGGTTGGCCAGCGGGCCTCGAGACCAAAGGTGTCGTGGAAGAGCCGGTCGAACACCTGGTCGATGTCGCTGCGCACCTTGGCCATGACGGGTGCAGCCTTCATGATTCTCATGGTACCTCCTGATTGAGTCCGTGCCACCACCATAGCAGCCAGGCGCTGAAGCCGGCGTGAAGCGGGGTTGAACCGATGGCCACGAAATTCGCGCAGGGGTTCTGGCGGCTCTCCGACCCGAAGATCTCGCTCGCCTCCGCCGCTGGAATGCTGCTGGGAGCCTCCTCGGCGGCGGCTGCCGGCCCGATCGCAGTGGGCTGGCTCGTACTCACGGTCCTCGGCGTTTTTGCCGTCGAGGTGGCAAAGAACGCGTCTGGTGAGGTGTTCGACTGGGACTCCGGCACCGATCTCAGGGTACGGGAGGAGGACCGGAGCCCCTTCTCGGGCGGCAAGCGGGTGCTGGTGGACGGCCTGCTGACGCGGGGACAGACTTGGGGCATCGCCACCGGGGGATACCTCCTTGCGGCGGTCGTCGGCCTGAGCATCGTCGCCTGGCGGGAGGAGCGCGTCCTGTGGTTTGGGCTGGCCGGCCTGGCCCTGGCGTTCTTCTATCACGCTCCCCCTGGGCGCCTCAGCTACCGCGGACTCGGCGAGCTGGCGGTGGCCATCAGCTACGGCCCCCTCGTGTGCGCCGGTACGTACCTGGTCCAGCGCGGGACCATTCCGGTCGGGATCGTCCTCCTCTCCCTGCCCCTCGGCATCCTGATCGCCGCCTTTCTCTGGATCAACGAGTTTCCCGACTACTCCGCCGACGCGCTCTCCGGCAAGCGTACCCTCGTGGTCCGGCTGGGCCGACGCGACGCCGCCAAGGGGTTCGCCGGGCTTGGCGTGAGTGCCGCCGTCGTGACGGCGCTCCTCCCGGCCACGGGCCTCCCGGCGACGGTCTGGCTCGGCGGCGTCGCCGCACTGCGCTACATCCCCGCGGCGCGGGCGCTGCTGGCCTCGCCGGAGGACACAAGGGCCATCGTACCCGCGCAGGCCATGACGCTGCAGGCGTTCCTGCTCTATGCCCTCGGCGCCTCGATCGGCATGCTGATCGGCAGGTGACCGCGACAGCACAAGAAAGTTTCGCCGGTCGTTCACCATCATTTCACCCCCTCCTTCCTATCTTGCGGTCGCACCATCCACCAGGGGGCGTTATGAAAGTCGCCAAGCTCAACCCGATCCTCGGCAACGTGGAGAAGATCGATCGCCTGTTTGATCCCTTCCTCACGGGGCCGCTCTTCCCCGAATTCGCGACCAGGGGGTTCGAGAACACCTGGGTACCGATGCTGGACCTCGCCGAGAACGACAAGGCGTTCCTGGTCCGGCTCGAAGTCCCGGGGATGCCAAAGGAAAACCTGGACGTGAAACTGACCGGTGAAGTCCTGACGATCACCGGGCATCGCGAGGCCGCCAAGGAAGTTCCCGGCGAGAACTTCCTGTACAGGGAGCGGGAGACCGGCAAGTTCGTCCGGACCATCCGCCTGCCTGCGGCCGTGGTCGAGGGGAAGATCGAGGCGCACTACACCGACGGCGTGCTGAATGTGACGCTGCCGAAGGCCGCACCGGAAGTGCGGAGCAAGATCACCATCAAGTAGGTGGTCGGCGCCTCGATGGACGAACGGCCCCGGGCACAGTGCCCGGGGCCGTTCTGATTGCCGCGCCCGCCGTCAACGGTCAGGAGTCGCGGCGCCGACCCAGGGCGAGCGCCCCCGGCCCGGAGAGGAGGAGGGCCAGGAGAGCGGCGATGTAGAGGAGATTGACCTCCACGCCGGGCATCCCGAAGATCGGGCCCTGCTCCCCCATGCCCGTGATGTTGATGAAGTTGAATCCGT
>DAOLIZ010000011.1:0-24697 GCA_035328285.1 Gemmatimonadales bacterium | reverse complement strand
ATTAGATGTGATAACATCTAATGTTACACCTCGTACCTTGCCCACGCAAGGGCCGCGTGTACGGCCCGGTCCCACCCTGCCCGCCGCGCCTCCCGCTCCGCTTCGGATGCCGTCGGCGAGAACACCGTAAACTCCCTCCCTTCAAGGAATTGCGCGGTATCTCGCCACACCCCGAGCGCAATCCCGGCCAGCCCCGCCGCCCCGAGCGCCGTCGTCTCGATCATGTCGGGCCGTTCGACCGGCGAGCCCAGCACATCGGCCAGGAACTGCATCAGCCAGCCATTGGCGCTGGCCCCGCCGTCCACCCGGAGGGGGCCCGGCGCGAGATGGGTGTCGCTCCGCATCAGGTCCACCAGCTCCGCGCTGCTGAACGCCATCGCCTCGAGGGCCGCACGGACCAGGTGTGCCCGGGTGGTCCCCCGCGAGAGTCCGGTGACCGTTCCCCGCGCCTCCGGCTCCCAGTGCGGCGAGCCGAGTCCCACGAACGCGGGGACGAAGTGGACGCCCCCGGTGTCCGCCACGCTTCTGGCGAGCGCCTCCGACTCGTCCGCCCGGGCCACCAGGCCGAGGCCGTCCCGCAACCACTGAACGGCGGCGCCGGCAATGAAGACGCTCCCCTCCAGGGCGTAGGCCGGCTCCCCGCGGGGACCGCAGGCGGCGGTGGTCAGCAGGCCGTGCGACGAACGGGGACGCTGTTCCCCGGCGTGCATCAGGAGAAACGTCCCGGTGCCATAGGTGTTCTTGGCGGTGCCTGCCGTGACGCACCCTTGCCCGAAGAGGGCCGACTGCTGGTCGCCGGCGATGCCGGCGATCGGCATGGCATGGCCGAAATGCTCCGGAAGCGACTCCCCGCAGACCCCGCCCGAAGGGACGATTGCCGGCAACAGCGCCGGCGGCACGGTGAAGAGCGCGAGGAGCTCAGGGTCCCAGTCTCGCGCATCGAGGTGGTAGAGCATCGTCCGCGAGGCGTTGGTGTGGTCGGTGACGTGACTTGCCCCGCCGGTGAGCCGCGCCACGAGCCAGCTGTCCACCGTCCCCGCCGCGAGCTCTCCCCGCTCCGCCCGACGACGCACACCGTCGTTGGCGAGCATCGATTCCAGCTTGGTGGCGGAGAAATAGGGATCGGGTACCAACCCGGTTCGCTCCCGGAGCATGTCGGTGAGCCCGAGGGCGCGGAGTTCGGCGCAGCGTGGCGCGGTGCGGCGGTCCTGCCAGACGATGGCCCGCCCGATCGGCTCGAGCGTCTTCCGGTCCCACAGCAGGACCGTCTCCCGCTGGTTGGTGATGCCGAGGCCGACGGGCCGATCGCCGGCCTGCGCGATGGCCTCCCGTCCGGCCTCGAGCGCGCCCTCCCAGAGGTCACGCGGCTCGTGCTCGACCCAGCCCGATCGAGGAAAATGCTGTGGCAGCTCCCGGTACCCGCGGCCGAGGACGGTGCCATCCTGATGGATGACAAGGGCCGTGGTTCCCGTGGTGCCGGCGTCGATGGAGAGGATGGAAGACATGGTCAGCGGGGCTGCGGGGCAGACGGGCGCGGAGCAGGCGTCGCCCGTCGGGAAAGGAGCACGCCACTCACGATCAAGGCGGCACCGCCGATCTGGATGGGCCGGGGGTGCTCACCGAGCAGGGGCCAGGCCACCAGCATGGCGATCAGCGGGATCATCGAATTAAAGATAGCCGTGCGGCCGCTGCCGACGACGCGCACGGCGTTGTTCCACAGCAGGTAGGCCACCACGATGGCGAGGAGGGTCGCGTACCAGACGCCGGTCCAGGCGCGGAGACTCAGGCCCCGCCAGTCGAGCCCGAGGAGGCCCGGCCCCCCCAGCAGCAGGAGCCCGGGTGCGCCGGTCGCCATCGTCCACGCGGTCAACCGCAGCGTCGAGATGCGGATGCGCATGGCCCGGACACCGAGCGTGAAGAACGCCCAGCAGAGCGTGGCCCCGAAGATGGCCAGGTCCCCGGTCAGCCGCCCGACGCCGAGTTCCACGCCCTTCCCCGCCAGGATGAGGGCGACGCCAGCGAATCCCAGCAGCCCGCCCATGACCACCGGCCGACGGAGCGCTTCAATGCCGGTGACCGCGCCGAGCACCGCCACGATCAGCGGCGTGGTGGCGATGATGAGGGAGGCGTTGGCCACCGAGGTGTGGGTGAGCCCGTACATGAAGAAGACCTGGTAGAGCGTATTGCTGAGCAGCCCCATCCAGACCAGCGTCCACCACGCCTCCTGCGGCAAGGCGACCGACCCTTCCCGCCACTTGAGGATGGCGAGCAGAACGATCGCGGCCAGCGAGAACCGCAATCCGGCGAAGCTCAGCCCCGACATCTCGGCGAGCGCCATCTTCATGAAGGAGAAGTTGGCGCCCCAGATGAGGACCACGAGCAGCATCGCCACCTCGGCGCGGGCCGCTTGCCGGGTCTCGCTCACTCGAATGCCAGCTTCCGGCCGGACCTTCGGCCCTCCAGTCGGACGGGCACGCGGGGCGTCATGGCATTAAAATGCTCTCGTTCCGTACCGTTGGCCACCGCCTCCAACCCGACCCCACTCATGCCCTACGAGACGCTCCTCCTCGACGTGCGCGACGGCATCGCCTTCCTGACCGTCAATCGCCCCGACAAGCTCAATGCCCTCAACGACGCCGTCATCGCCGAACTCGACCGGGCGGTGGCACAGATCGAGGGTGACGACGCCATCCAGGGGGTCATCCTGACCGGTGCCGGGCCGAAGGCTTTCGTGGCCGGCGCTGACATCGGCGAGCTCTCGAAGCAGAACCAGATCTCCGGCAAGGCGCGCGCGATGCGCGGCCAGGCGGTGTTCCGCCGGCTGGAACGTTGTGGCAAGCCGGTCGTGGCCGCCGTCAACGGCTTCGCACTCGGCGGCGGGTGTGAGCTGGCGATGGCCTGTCACCTCCGTGTGGCCAGCGAGCATGCCAAGTTCGGGCAGCCCGAGGTGAAGCTCGGGATCGGTCCGGGCTACGGCGGCACGGTGCGGCTCCCCCGCCTGGTCGGCAAGGGCCGCGCCCTGGACCTCCTCCTTACCGCGCGCATGGTCGGTGCCGAGGAGGCGCTGCAGATGGGCCTCGTGAACCGGGTCGTCCCCGCCGACATGCTGCTGGCCGAATCCGAGCAGCTCCTGCGAGGCATCCTGGCCAACGGCCCGCTCGCGGTCCGCCTCTGCATCGAGGCCGTGGACGCCGGCCTGGAGATGAGCCTCGACGAGGCGCTCCTGCTGGAAGCAAACCACTTCGGGCTGCTGTCGTCGACCGACGACATGCGCGAGGGGATGAGCGCCTTCCTCGAGAAGCGCGTGGCGTCGTTCCGCGGTCGCTGAGCGGCGTGCATCTCGACCGGATCGTCCTGCGGGGGTTCCGCAACCTCCGCGACCTCGACCACCCCCTCCCGCCGGAGGGGGTGGTGCTCCTTGGCCCCAACGCCCAGGGAAAGACCAACTTCCTCGAAGCGATCGGCTACCCGGTGCTCTTCCGGGCGCTGCGCGGGGCAACCGACGCGGAAGTGGCCAGGTTCGGCGGGCCGGGTTTCCGGCTCGAGGCCACATTCCACGATGGCGATCGCAGTCGCACGACCGAGGTGACCTACACCGCCGGCAACCGCCGCAAGCGCATCCTGGTCGACGGGGCGCCGGTGGCGCGGCTCTCGGAAGCGGTAGGCGCCTGGGTGGCCGTTGCGTTCCTCCCGCGAGATGTGGCGCTCGCCGGGGGACCGGCCACGGAGCGGCGGCAGTACCTCGATCGGATGCTCTCGCTGGCCTCCGCCGACTACCTCCGCGCGCTGGCGCGGTACCGCGCGGCGCTGGCCCAGCGCAACGCCGCATTGCGACAGGGGCAGGACGCGCTGGCGCGCGCCTTCGACGCGCCGCTGGCGGCGGCGGGAAGCGAGGTGACGGCCCTGCGCCTGCGCTGGGTCGCCGGCGCCGCCTCCCGGTTCGCGGAGGGCTTCGCCTCGCTGGGGGAACAGGGACCGACGGGCCTCTCCTACCGCACCGATGCCGCGCTCGCCGACCCCGCGGGGTGGACGGACGCCCTGCAGCGGGTCCGGACCCGCGATCTCGGCAGGGGGATGACCACGATCGGGCCGCACCGGGACGACCTCATCCTGACGGTGGACGGCCGCGCGCTCCGGGACGTGGGCTCCACGGGCCAGCTGCGCAGCGCGGCGGTGGCGCTTCGGCTCCTCGAACTCACCACGATCGAGGAGGCGCGTGGGGTACCGCCTGCCCTTCTCCTCGATGACGTGTTCGCCGAGCTCGATGCTGACCGCCAGGCAAGGTTGGCCGACCGGCTGCTCGCCCAGCGGGTGGGCCAGGTGTTCATCACCGCCCCGCGGCGGGACGAGCTCCCGACCGGGCTGGCGTTGCCGGTCTGGTCGGTGCACCAGGGTGTCGTGACGGAGGCCTCGTGACCAGGCGACCAGAGACCCCGGGCAAGAAGCGCCCGCTCACCCCGCTCGCGCAGGTGCTCGAGGAGTACCTGAAGTCGTCGGGGCTCGGGAAGGGGGTGGAGCGCGCCGAGGTGGTGCAGCGCTGGCCGGAACTGGTCGGGCCGCAGATTGCGGCGGTCACCCAGGCCGAATCGGTCTCGCCCGACGGGGTGCTGCGGGTTCGCGTGGCGACTGCTCCATGGGCAAGCGAACTGAGCCTGATGACGCCGCGCATCCTGGCCCGGGTCAACGCCGGCCGGGCCGGCCGGATCAATTCGATCCGGTGGATCGCGGGGCCGCTCGATCGACGCTGAGGCCCGGCAAGTTGCCCCTCCGGAAGGGGGCTCTTCTGATGGCCCTAATAGCTTGACCCGCAATGGGTTACCACCTATTTTTCGGGGCATCGTCGGACCCCGTTCCGGCCCACCCTGAACCAGGCTTTACACACATGGCAGACGAGCGACCGGCTGGACCGAAGGGGCAGGACTACGGCGCAGGTTCGATTCAGGTCTTGAAGGGGTTGGAAGCGGTCCGCAAGCGGCCCGCGATGTACATCGGGTCGACCGGCGAGAACGGTCTCCATCACCTTGTCTACGAAGTGGTGGACAACTCGATCGACGAGGCGCTGGCCGGCTTCTGCGATCAGGTCTCCGTCATCATCAAGAAGGACAACGTCATTTCCGTGATCGACAACGGTCGCGGCATTCCGGTCGACATCCATCCCGTCGAGAAGATTCCCGGCGTGGAGCTCGCCCTCACGGTGCTCCACGCCGGCGGCAAGTTCGACAAGTCCACCTACAAGGTCTCCGGCGGGTTGCACGGCGTCGGCGTCTCCGTGGTCAACGCCCTCTCGGAACGGCTCGAGGTGGTGGTGGACCGCGACGGGAGCCGGCACCACATGGCGTTCGCGCGCGGCAAGACCACCAAGCCCCTCAGCGTCCTGGGGAAGGCCAAGGGCACCGGCACCACGGTCACCTTCAAGCCCGACCCCGAGATGTTCTCGGTCCTCGAGTTCAGCTACAACACGCTGGCCGACCGGCTCCGGCAGCTCTCCTTCCTGAACAAGGGGATCACCATCATCCTCCGCGACGAGCGGAAGGAGGAGGTGCAGGAGGAGAAGTTCTTCGCCAAGGGCGGCCTGGTCCAGTTTGTCGAATGGCTCAACCGGAACAAGAAGACGCTGCACCCGAAGGTCATCGCGTTCTCCGCCGTCAAGGACGACATCGAGGTCGACTGCGCCCTCCAGTACCAGGACGGCTACAACGAGAGCACCTTCACCTTCGTCAACAACATCAACACGCATGAGGGTGGCACGCACCTCACCGGCTTCAAGTCGGCGCTGACCCGCACCGTCAACGAGGCCGCCAAGCGCGCCGGGGCGCTCAAGAAGGCCGACTTCACCCTCTCGGGCGACGACGTCCGCGAGGGGATGACCTGCGTGCTGCACGTGAAGGTCAAGGAGCCGCAGTTCGAGGGGCAGACCAAGACCAAGCTCGGCAACTCCGAGGTCGAGGGGATCGTCCGCCAGGTCGTCAACGAGCACCTCGGCGCCTACCTCGAGGAGCACCCGCCGGTGGTGCGCGCCATCCTCGACAAGGCCGTCAGCGCGGCGCTCGCCCGCGAGGCGGCCCGCAAGGCGAGGGACCTCGTCCGGAAGAAGTCAGGCCTGGAGAACGCCGTCCTCCCCGGCAAGCTGGCCGACTGCTCGCTCGACGACCCGACCCTCTGCGAGATCTACCTGGTGGAGGGTGACTCCGCCGGCGGCAGCGCCAAGCAGGGGCGCAACCGGGCCTTCCAGGCCATCCTCCCGCTGCGCGGCAAGATCCTGAACGTGGAGCGGGCCCGGATCGACAAGATCCTCAGCAACGAGGAAATCCGGGCGATGATCACCGCCATCGGCGCCGGGGTCCGCGAAGACTTCAAGCTGGAGGACGTGCGGTACAACAAGATCATCCTGATGACCGACGCCGACGTGGACGGCGCCCACATCCGGACGCTGCTGCTGACTTTCTTCTTCCGGCAGATGCCGGAGCTGATCGACGCCGGGTTCGTCTACATCGCGCAGCCGCCCCTCTACCGGGTGGCCAAGGGGAAGGAAGAGTACTACGCGTACAACGAGGCCGAGAAGGACGAGTACGCCAAGCGCCTGGGCGCCGACGAGGGCAAGACCGGCATCATGATCCAGCGCTACAAGGGCCTCGGCGAGATGAACCCCGAGCAGCTCTGGAGCACCACCATGGACCCGGAAAAGCGCACGGTCCTGCGGGTCACGCTCGACGACGCGGTGGAGGCCAACAACCTCTTCGAGGAGCTGATGGGGGACGAGGTCGAGCCGCGCCGCGCCTTCATCGAGCGCAACGCCCACTACGTGACGCACCTGGACGTCTGACCCGTCGCACGCTGCAGAGAGCGAACGCCCCCGGTGCAGACATCACCGGGGGCGTTCTCGCTTCCAGGCGGCGCGACCGTATGTGGGGGGGCTAGACCCGCAGGTCGTCTCCCCGCCACTCCGTGATCATCCCCTTGATCACCTTCTGATCGCCGATCCGCTCGTCGAGCACCCGCCTGGCCAGCGCGGGAAGCTCCGCGTCCGAGGCGAACCGCAACGCCACGAGTTGCTCCGTGGAGAATTCCGGGATGCGGGCCTGCAGCTCCGCCGACAGCAGCGCCGTCATCCGCAGCCGCTCCTCCAGGCGAATGACCCGATCCTGCACCCGCACGGCGAACGCCCGCATGTAGAAGTACATGAGGATGAGCGCGGAGGCGAGGACGAGCCCGAGGGCCGTCCCGAGGCTCGGCCGAATGGCCAGGTAGTAGATCTGCCACCCGAGGATGGCCAGGAGGAGCGCCGCGAGGAGGAAGTGGTACCCCGGCACGTAGCGGGCGTGATTGGACATGTTCTGCGGTGCAGCGGCCATGGTTCCCTCGAGTGGCAGGTGAGTCGCGTTCAGGGTCGATACGGCAGGACTTCAATACCATTCCGGGTGACGCGATGCGACACCAGCGGGCGCGGCGCCGGGGCGTCCCCGCCGATGACGATCGCCTCCGACAACGCCGCCTCCCCCGCCTCCAGGCCGGCGGCGTCCCGGGCGTAGATGGTGGCGAGCGGCTGCCCGGCTTCAACGGTGTCGCCAGGACGCGCGGTGATGACGAAGCCGACCGACGAGTCCACCTGGTCCTCCACCCGCGTCCGGCCCCCGCCCATCGCATTGACGCCGAGCCCGACGGCCTTCGGATGCACCGCGGCGATCCTGCCGCGCGCGGGTGCCACATACACGGCGGACGCCTCGGCCTGGGGAAGCGCGGCGGGATCGTCGACGATCGCCGGGTTGCCGCCTTGCGCCTCGATGATCTCGGCGAACTTTCGCGAGGCCGCCCCGGACGTGATCGTGTTGAGCAGCCGCGTGCGCGCGGCGGAGGCGTCGCGCTCGAGGCCGGCCGCCGCGAGCATTTCGGCGCCGAGGGCCAGCGTCACCTCCAGAAGGTCGTGTGGCCCCTCTCCCCGCAGCGCCAGGATGCACTCCTCGACTTCCAGTGCGTTGCCGCAGGCGTGCCCGAGCGGGCGGTCCATCGCGGTCACGAGGGCGACGGTCCGCACCCCGCTCGACTCGCCAAGGGCGATCATGGTCTGCGCCAGCGTGAGGGCGTCGGCCTCGGCCGGGAGGAACGCCCCGCTGCCGGCCTTCACGTCGAGAACCAGGGCGTTGAGCCCTTCGGCGAGCTTCTTGGACATGATGCTGGCCGCGATCAGCGGCACCGACGGCACCGTGCCGGTCACGTCCCGAAGGGCGTAGAGCCGCCGGTCCACCGGCGCGATCTCCGGCGTCTGGCCGAAGAGCGCGCAGCCCAGCCTTCGCACCTGGGTCATGGCATCGGCCAGCGACAACCGGGTGGAGAAGCCGGGAATCGATTCGAGCTTGTCGAGGGTGCCGCCGGTATGGCCCAGCCCCCGGCCCGACATCATCGGCACGGCGGCGCCGCAGGAGGCGAGCATCGGCGCCAGGAGGAGCGAGGTCTTGTCCCCGACGCCGCCGGTGGAGTGCTTGTCCACCCGCGGCACCTCCCAGCCGTCGAAACGGAGCCGGTCGCCGGAGGCCAGCATGGCCGCGGTCAGTTCGGTCAGTTCCGCATCGGTCAGCCCGCGCCAGACGACGGCCATCAGGAGGGCCGCCATCTGGTAGTCAGGGATCTCCTCCGCGGCGTAGGCCCGCACGAGGGCGGCCCAGGTGCCGGGCGGGAGTTCCCCCCCGTCTCGCTTGCATTCGATGAGCGATGGAATCACCATTAAGGACATCCTCCCGAACCGCTGGACCCCCACACCCGGAGCCGTAGTGCGCCTGCTGCCCGCCGCCCTCATCGCGGCTCTGATCGCCGCCCCGGCCGAGGCCCAGTCCGCACCCGACCTGGTGCGCGCCGGCGTCGCCGCCATGGACGCCCGAGATCCGGTGGCGGCGCTCCGGGACTACCAGGCGGCCCTGGCCATCGACTCGACCAGTTACGAGGCCAACTGGCGGGCCTCGATAGCCGCCGTGGACATCGGCAAGCAGACGCCGGACAGCATTCCCGACCCCGCCAGGGATTCGCTGTATGCGCTGGCCGAAAGGTACGCCACCCGGGCCGTCGCGGCGAACCCGGAGGGGTCGGACGGGTGGTTCGCGCTGGCCAACGCGATCGGCCGCACGTCGCTGACCCTCGGGAAGAAGGCACGCGTGCAGCGGGCCACCGAAATCCGCACCGACGGCCTGAAGGCCATCGAGCTCGACCCCCGGAACGACGGCGCGTTCCACCTGATGGGCCGGTGGAACGCCGAGATCATGCGGCTCTCGGGCTTCGAGCGGTTCTTCGCCAAGAGCTTCCTCGGCGGGGCCGTGTTCAGCCAGGCCTCGTGGGACAACGCCGTCGCGTACATGAAGCGGGCCATTCAGCTTCGGCCCGACTTCATCTATCATCATTATGATCTGGCCCTGATCTACATCGACATCAAGGAATGGGATCTCGCCCGCGAGCAGCTCTCGATCATTCCGTCGCTGCCGCTCATCGACGTCATGGACCCGGTCTGGAAGCAGGACGCCGCCAGGCTTCTCCAGGCCATCGCGAACAAGAAATAACAGGACGGTCACCCATGATTCAGTCCGCCGGCACCTCTCCCGAAGAACTCGAGCGCCTTTCCGCCCGGGTCCAGTCGCTGGAGCACGAGCGCCGTCACCTGCTCGCCGTCATCGAGATCCTCGAGGAGATCGGCGGCTCGCTCCACTTCGCCGACATCGTGCAGTCCATCGCCAAGAAGCTCGGCGAGGCGTTCGGGCTCGACCGGTGCGCCATCTACCTGTCGGAGCGCGGGGGCCAGGTCGTCCGCCTGGTCGCGAGCTTCGAGGACCCGAGCATCCGGAACTACGTCGTCGACCTGGAGCGCTACCCCGAGCTGAAGCGCGCCATCCATTCCGGGCAGACGGTGTTCATTCCCGACGCCGTCAACGACCCGACGCTGCGCCATGTCCGCGGCGCGCTGACCCACCGGCGGGTCAAGTCGATCACCGTGGTGCCCATCACGTGGCGGGGGACCCCCATCGGGGCGATCTTCCTCCGCACCTTCCGCGACGGCCCCAGTTTCTCCGACGTCGACGTGAAGTTCTGCCAGGTCGTGGCCAGCCTCACCGCCAAGGCGCTGCGCAACGCCCACCGGTTCGAGCGCCTCCAGGCCCGCCGGGGCGAGGAAGGGACGGGCCGCCAGGAGGACCGGGAGCGGGTCGCCCTGCTCGGCTTCATCCGCCGCCTGCTGGAGGCATACGCCCAGAAGGAAGGGCCGTGGGAGGAGGGGCAGCTGGGCCGCGCCACGGCGGAGGAACTTGACCGCCTCGTCGGCGTGGCCAGGACGGTACTGGCGCAGGAGGCCGCCGGACGGTGAAACAGGCGGAACGCGCGGCCGAACTCCGCCGGCTGATCGACCGCGCCAACATCGCCTACTACGTGCACGACGCGCCCGAGATTTCGGACGCCGAATACGATCGCCTCTTCCGCGAACTGCAGGCGCTCGAGGCCGCCCACCCGGAGCTGGTCACCCCCGACAGCCCCACGCAGCGGCTGGGCGCCGAACCGGCGACGGCCCTCCAGAAGCACACCCACCTCCGCCCGATGCTGTCGCTCGCCAACGCCTTCAACGACGAGGAACTCGTCGCGTGGGAGGACCGGAACGCGCGGCGCAACCCCGACGCGCGCAGGGGCGGCTACACGACCGAGATCAAGATCGACGGCGCCGCCATCAACCTGACCTATGCCGAGGGGAAGTTCGTCACCGGTGCCACGCGCGGGAACGGCACCGTCGGCGAGGATGTCACGGCCAATCTCCGCACCATTCCGGGCCTCCCGCTGGTGCTCAAGGGCGCCGATCACCCCGCGCTGATGGAAATCAGGGGCGAGGTGTACTTCTCCATCAAGGGATTCCAGCGGCTGAACGCCGACCGCGCGGGGGCCGGCGAACCACCGTTCGCCAATCCCCGCAACGCGGCCGCGGGCTCCCTCCGGCAGCTCGACCCGGGGATCACGCGGAGCCGCCGCCTCGGCCTCTTCGCCTTTCACGTCGAGGTCATCGCGGGGCAACTGGCGGCCACCACGCAATGGGAGGTGCTCGACCAGCTCGCCGCGTGGGGATTTCCGGTGGCGCCGCACCGCGCGCGGCATCCCGACCTGGCCGCCGTCCGCGAGGCGATCCTCCGCTACGAGGAGCTGATCCACACCCTGCCCTTCGAGGCGGACGGCGTCGTCGTGAAGATCGACGCCCTCGCGCTGCACGACGACCTCGGCGTGGTGGGCGGCCGCGAACCGCGCTGGGCCATTGCCCGGAAGTTCGCGCCGGAAGTCGTGGTGACGCGCCTCCTCGACATCCGGGTGAACGTCGGCCGGACCGGCGCCATCACGCCCTACGCCGTGCTGGAGCCGGTCGAGGTGGGCGGCGTCACCGTCAGCACCGCGACGCTCCACAACGAGGACGTGATCGCCGAGAAGGACATCCGCGTCGGGGACTGGGTGGAGTTGGTGCGCGCGGGGGAAGTCATCCCGAAGGTCATCGGCCCCCTGCGGGAGCGCCGGGATGGCACCGAAACCCCCTACGCGATGCCCGCGCGGTGCCCCGCCTGCGACACCCCGCTCGAGCGCCCGCCCGATGAGGCCGTGCGCTACTGCCCCAACGAGGCCTGCCCCGGGCGGGTGCTGGAGGGGATCGTCCACTTCGCCTCGCGCGAGGCGATGGACATCCGCGGCCTCGGCTACGAGCGGGTGCGGCAGCTGCTCGACGCGAAGCTCATCGCCGACGTGGCCGACCTCTACGAGGTCAGGGCGGAACAGCTTGTCAAACTCGAGCGGTTTGCCGAGCAGTCGGCGGCGCTGCTCATCAAGGGAATCGCCGACTCGAAGTCCCGCCCGCTGTCCACCCTGCTCTTCGGTCTCGGCATCCATCATGTCGGGAAGACGGTGGCCGTGCTGCTCGCCCGGCGCTTTGCCTCGATGGCCGCGCTCCGGGACGCCACCCTGGACGAGCTGAACGCCGTGCCCGGCGTAGGACCGATCATTGCCGAGGCCGTGCACCGCTATTTCCGCACCCCGCGCCACCGGGCGCTCGTTGCGCGGCTCGAGGCGCTCGGGCTCGGCATGACGGAACCGGATGCCGCCGAGGCCGACGGACCCTTCCAGGGACTGACCGTCGTCCTCACCGGCACCCTCCCCTCGCTCTCCAGGAGCGAGGCCACCGCCCTGGTGGAACGCGCGGGGGGGCATGTCGCCGGGTCGGTGAGCAAGAAGACGTCGCTCGTCGTGGCCGGCGCCGACGCGGGCAGCAAGCTCGAGAAGGCCACCGCCCTCGGCGTCCCCGTGATCGACGAGGAAGAGCTCTTGCGCCGCATCGCCCAGCGCCCGTAATCTTCGGGCGAGGAGATACCCATGACCAGCCCAGCCCCGTTTTCCCAGTACCAGTGCCTCGGCCTCGGCCGGCGGGCGCTCCACCAGCTCCGCGCCAGCCTCGACCGCGATCGCGGCGTGCAGACCGCGGCCCTGCTCCAGGAGGCGGGCGTCGCCGGCGGCGAGGGGCTCTTCAGCGCCTTCAGCGCGTGGCTGCAGACCGCCTACGGCGTGGTGCAGCCAGCCGACCTCGACGCCGCCTACCTGCCGGAGGCGCTGCGGGGATTCTTCGGGGATTATGGCTGGGGGACCCTGACCGTCAGTGAACTGGCGCCTGCGGTCATGGCGCTCGACAGCGACGACTGGGCCGAGGCCGCCCCGGACCAGGGCAGCTCCTATCCCGCTTGTCACCTGACCAGCGGGATGCTCGCCGATTTCCTCGGCCGGATGGCCCAGAGCCAGGTGGCGGTGATGGAGGTCGAGTGCCGGACGCGAGGGGACAGCCGGTGCCGCTTCCTCGTCGGCGCGCCGGATTCCCTGTCGGTGCTCTACGACCGCATGTCCCGCGGGCTGACCTATGTCGAGGCGCTCGGGCCGGCGCCGAGCGCCTCGTAGCGGCTCCCTAGGGCCGCTGCTTCAGCGTCACGTCTCCCGACGCGGTATCAATCGTAATCCTCCCCTGCCCGTCCCCGATCGTCCCCCTGAGACCATCGCGACCCTTCCGCGTCACCTGAAGCGGAAACTCGGTCGTGATGTCGCCGCTGCTGGTCTCGATCTCGACCGTGGCCCCCAGCGACTTCGGCGCCGACACCTCGACGTCTCCCGACCCGCTGTCCACCGACAGCTCGCGCACATCGCCGGTCAGGCCGATGCGGATGTCCCCGCTCCCGGTATCGACCTCCACGTTGCCGACGGCCGCGGCGGTGACCGTCACGTCGCCCGACCCCGTATCCACGGAGAGGGCACTCGCCGTGACCCCGTCGACCCGCACATCACCGGAACCGGTGTCGAGCGACAGGTCGCCCGTCTTGATGTTGCTCAGCGTGATGTCCCCCGACCCGGTGTCGACCGAGAGACCACCGTCGTGCCCGGCCAGCGTCACGTCGCCTGAGCCGGTGTCGATCGAGAGCGAGCCCGCCGTCCCCGTGGCCGCGACATCGCCGCTCGCGGTCTGCACGTTGATCGACCCGTCGACGTTGGCCAGCGTCACCTTGCCGACCCCGAGATTGAAGTCGATCCGCGTGCCCCTCGGCAGCAGGACGCGAACATCCGCCCACGCCGACAACCCGCCGCCCCGGGAGGTGATCGTGACCTTGCGCCCGCCGCTCCGGCCGGACCGCTCGCCATACCGTTCCCCAAACGTGCCGTCGTCCCTGACACGGAGGTTCGTCTCGGAGTTATTCCCCATCGCGGGGTAGCTGAACTCGGTACCGGGGTAGAGGACGGTCAACGTCCCGTTGGTGTTCTGCACGGTCAGCTTCGATCCGTCCTTGCCGGCGCGCGTGATCTCCGCCACGGCGGTATTGCCGGTGGAGGGCTCGACCTGCAGCGTACCGATGAGGTTGTAAAGCTCGAGCTTGGCGCCGGAGAGTTCGAATCGCTCGGCCTGCTGGGCCTGGAGGGAGGCGAGCGGTGCCGTCACGAGGACGAGCGCGGTGGCGAGGAGGCGGACGGGACGGTTCACGGTGCAGGCTCCTGGAGGAAGGTATCAGGAGGTTGGACGGGCCGAGCAGCCAAATGGTTGCAGCCGCTCTACCTCGGGGCCACGGAGACTCCCTCCAGGAGGATGGGGGGCGCGGCCATGCTCCCCCGCCATTCGGTGTGGCGGCCGAGACCGGCGATCTGTCCCAGCAATTCGTAGGCGTTGCCCGCCACGGCGGCGTCCTTGACGCGACCCACGATTTCTCCGTTGGTCACGCGATACGCGAGCGCCACCGGATGCGAAAATGCGCCACCGATGACGTTCCCCTGCCCCACGCCGATCAGCTCGTCGACAATCAGCCCGTCCGGGACGCGGGCGACGAGCTCGTCCCACGACAGGTCGCCAGGGGCGACCACGAGGTTGGAATAGGCGGCCTGCGGCTTGCCGAAGGTGGACCGCCTGGCATGCCCGGTGGCGGGCACGCCGGCGCGTGCCCCCGTCTCCAGGTCGTAGATGAAGCCGGCCACCACGCCCTCCCGGACCAGGGGGAGACGGCGCGTCACGACCCCTTCGTCGTCGATGGCGCGGGACCCGGGCGCCCCGGCCACCCACGGATCGTCGATCAGCGAGAGACGCGGGTCGAACGCGCGCTCCCCGAGGCGGCCCCCGAGCGGCGAGATGCCCTGGAGCACCGCCTTCCCCTGGCACGCCTGGCGGAGCGGGAGGAAGAGTGCGGCCGAGCCGGCCGAGGTGAAGAGCACCGGCAACTCGCCTCGCGGCGGCGGTGCGGCACGCGACGCCCAGCGCACGCGCCGGCCGATCGACTCCGCCAGCCGAGCCACGACCGGCTCCCCGGGAAGGTCGGCGGCGGCGTGGTAGTCCCCGACCATCAGGATGTCGTCGCCGGACACCCGCGTGACTTCGGCGGCGAGCAGCACCGTCGTCACATCGTAGCTGACCTCGACGCCCCGGCTGTTCGCCACCCGCACCGACCCCGCGCTCCGTTCCACCGTCACGTTCACCTGCCAGCCGTCATGGGAGAGCCGCTCGAGGAGCGACTGGCCCAGCGCCGCCAGGTCCTCGACGGTGGCGGCGGCAGCGGCCGGTGCGTGGGTGCGTACCTCCGGGAGGGGGGCGGGGGCCGGGAAGAGCAAACCGACCGGCTCCCCGATGGCGGCCGACGCCAGCGCCGCCTCCACGACACCGTCGGGCGCGGCCGCGGTGGAGCCAGCCACCCCCAGGCGACCGCCCGCGAGCACCCGAAGGTTGACCCCCCGCTCCTGCGACCACGACGTGCTCTTCAGCCGCCCGGCCTCGAAGAGGAGCGTGACCGTCTCGTCGGTCTTGAGCGTGGCATCGGCGGCATCCGCGCGGGCCGTGGCGAGCTCGAGGAGCCGCGTGATCACGAGAGGGCTCCGCCCACGAGCGCCTCGCTGATCCGGATGTGCGGCGCACCTTCGGTGACGGGCAGCGGGGCCTGCCCCCCCTTGCCGCAACCGCCGCCCAGCTCGTTCCACTGGAAGTCGCCGGCGATCCGGTCGATCCGGTCCATCGTCTGGAAGAGATTGCCCGCGATGACCACGTCCTTGACCAGCTCGGCGAGCTGGCCGTCGCGAATCATGTAGCCGTGGCCCGCCGTGAACGAGAAATCCTCGAGGAAGGTCTGGCCGCCCTGCGCGTCGCAGGCGTAGATACCGAGCTTGATGTCCTTGAACAGGTCGTCCCGCGTCCCGCGGCCGTTCGCAATGTAGGTGTTGGTCATGCGCACGATCGGCGGGTGCCGGAACGAAAGCGCCCGCGCGTTGCCGGTGGGCATCTCGTTCATGCGCGCGGCGGTTTCGCGCGAATGGAGCCGCCCGACGAGCACCCCGTTCTGGATCAGCACCGTGTTCCGGGTCGGCGTGCCTTCGTCGTCATAGGGGAGGGTGCCCCGCAGGGCGGCGGCGCTCCCGTCGTCCCCGATCGTGAGGTCCGGCCCGCCAAACCGCCGGCCGAGTGACATCATCTCCCTGGCCTGCGGATTCTCGTAGACGAAATCCGCCTCGCTCAGGTGGCCGAACGCCTCGTGCACGAAGACCCCCGCGAGCTTCTGGTCGAGGACCACCGGGTAGGTGCCCCCCCGCACCCGCGGGGCGCCGAGCAGCGCCACGGCGCGGTCCGCGGCCGACAGGAACTGCGCCTCCCGCCCCTGGACGGCGTCCCAGCCGGCGCGTCGCCCCAGCGACTCAAGTGCCCGCTCGATGGTGCCATGGTCACGGGCCACGGAGACGGCCGAGAGGGTGACCTCCGGCCGGATCTCCGACAGCATGGTGCCCTCGGAGTTGGCGTACCAGTACTCGACCACCTCGTCGCGGTAGGCCGCCTGGGTGTCGACGATCCGGCGATCCCGGCCCAGCATCAGCGCGTTGAGGTCTTCGAGGTGCCGCTTCTTCACGTCGAGGGGAATGCCGCGCACGTCGCCGCCGAGCGGGAGCGTCACATCCTCCTCGCGCACCGGCACGTCGGCCAGCCGGATCGGGGCGTCGAGCCGCACTGCGCGGGAGAGTTCGTGGGCCCGGGCCACCATCGCAGGGAGATGGTCGAGGGAGGTGAAGCTGGCCACGCCCCAGCCGTATCCACGGTTGAGGCAGCGGACGAATCCGCCCTCGTCGGTGGAGACCGTGGCGCCCTCCAGGCGGGGGCCGCGGAAGGTCACCGCCGAGGTCACACTGCGCTCGAGGCGGATTTCGGTGAAGTCAGCCCGGGAGGACTGGATGGCGTCGCGGAGCCGGTTCTTCACGGACGTCGGGCGGCGTACTCGGGATGGGGGACCAGTTCACCATCCACCACGATTTCGCGATCCCAGGGCAGGATGATGAACTTGTCGGTTTCGAAGGCGTGGTAGTCCGGCAGGTAGGGGCCGGTCTTGAACGACACCGCCGTGCGGACCTCCGCGGGCTGGAGCAGGCGGACCTCGCTCAAGGCCACCTTCATCGTGCTCCCCGACTCGCAGGTCTCGTCGACGACCAGCACGCGGCGGCCGCGGATCGTGGCGGGCGGGCCCGCCACCAGGACCGGCGCCTTTCGGCCGCTTGTGCGGGACACAACCATCGAGGCGAATTCCCGCTGGAGGATGGAGGCGACCACGACACCGGGCATCACCCCCGCCTTGGCGATGCCAAGCACCACCTCCGGATCGAAGTCCCGGGCCACCTTCAGGGCGAGCGCGCGGCACACCTCCCCGAAGAAGGCCCAGTCGATTTCCATCACGTCGCGGGTGTCGGTCACCGGTGCTTTTGCCATGCTCCAAGCTACCCCGTCGTCCCGGGCCGAGCAACCGCATTGCGACCCCTCAAAATCTGGGCTATCTTGCGAGGACACCACGACTTGAGTCCCTTCTCACCCTGCGTCAAGGATCCGCCGACCGTATGAGCTTCTGGCGTCGGTTGCTCGGCAAGGGCAAGTCCTCCACGCTGCGACCGCAGCGCCTCGATTATCTCAACGAGGCGCTCGCGCTCGAGCGGCAGGGAGACTTCGAGGCGGCCCTCACCTCCTATCGACTGGCGCTGCGCGACAACGCCCACGACACCCGGATTCTCCAGAACATGGCGATCGCGTTCACCAAGACCGGCCAGCCGGACGAGGCGGTGCGGCACTATCGGCGCGCCATCGAGCTGGATCCCGGCCTGGTCGGGGCGCACTACGGTGTGGCGTTCCTCCTGCTGAAGCGGGGAGAGACAGCGCAGGCCGCGGAGCACCTGCGCGCCTTCCTGGCGCGGCCCCCGAAGGGCCCGGACGCGGAGCGGTGGATCAAGCACGCGGAGGCGGCGCTGGAAGAAGCGGACCAGGCGACGGCGGAGGGCGCGGAATGAGGCGCGGCGCCGCGGTGCTCACACTGCTGGCGCTCGCGGCCTGCAGCGACCTGAGTTCGAGCGATGACACGGTGATCGCGCTGCAGGTCACGTCACCGCCCGGCGCCACGGTCGAGGTGGGGGACACCGTGACCTACACGGTGGTGGCGCTCAACCGGAACGGGGACGTCATCCCGGCGGACATCGTCTGGTCGACGCCGGACACCGCCAACATCGCCGTGGACAGCGCGACGGGCGTGGTCCGCGGCAAGCTGCCGGGGCAGGCGCGTGTACAGGCCTCGACTGACGGCCTCGTGTCGCCGCTCAACATCCTCACGGTCTACGCGTCCCCCGACACGCTGATCCTCGTTCCCCCCGACACGATCGTCGTGGACACCTTGCTCGCGACCGCCACGCCGCCCCTGGTGGCGCGCCTCGAGGCGTTCAATCCGCCGGCGCCCGTCTCGGGCCGCGCCATCATCTATACACTGATCGAGCCGGTCTACGCGGACACCGCCAGCGCCGCCCTGGTGTTCGGCAATGGCCAGCTGGCTGACACCGCGCTGACCAACGCGAACGGGGAGCCGACGAACCCGGTCGTGCTTTCCCGGAACCCCGCGCTGGCGGCGCCGGACAGCGCCCTGGTCGAAATCCGCGCGACCCGATACAAGGAGAACCAGCCGGTCCCCGGATCGGGACAGCGCTGGATCATTCGGTTCGGCCCGTAGCAGGACATCTCTGGAGGTACCGTGACCACCGCGCCTCGCACCCTCAATGAACTCTTCTTCGGGGCCATGGACCGTTCGGCCTCACGCCCCGTCGCCCTGCGCGTCAAGCGGGACGGTGCCTGGACGGGCCTCAGCTTCGCCGAGCTGCTCTCCCAGGTTCACGCCTTCAGCGTTGGCCTCTCCGAACTCGGGGTCCGCGCCGGCGACCGACTGGCCATTCTCTCCGAAAACCGGCCGGAATGGGCCATCACGGACTTCGCCTGCCTCGCCGCCCGCTGCGCCGACGTCCCGGTGTATCCCACGCTGCCCGCCCACCAGATCGAGTATATCCTGCGCGATTCCGGCGCCGTCGCGGTCTGCTGTTCGTCGGCCGCGCAGTTGAGCAAGATTCTCGAGATCCAGGGCAACCTCCCGGCGCTCAAGAACGTCATCGTCTTTGACGGCGAGGCCGCCACCGGCGGCGCGCTCACCTTCGAGTCGGTCGTTGCCAGGGGCCGCAGCGCCCTGGGCAAGTACCCCTCATGGCGCACCGACGCCCTCGCCGTGAAGCCCGACGACCTCGCCACCCTCATCTACACCTCCGGCACCACCGGCGACCCCAAGGGCGTGATGCTCACCCACGGGAACATCACCTCCGACGTCATGGCCGGGCTCGCCGTCCTCGACCTCCGGCAGACCGACGAGTGTCTCTCGTTCCTGCCGCTCTCCCACATCTTCGAGCGGATGGCGGGGCACTACTGCATGACCCAGATGGGCGCCATCATCAACTACGCCACCAGCATCGAGAGCGTCCCCATCGAGATGGGCGAGCTCCGGCCGACGGTGGTCTGCTCCGTGCCGCGGCTCTACGAGAAGATCTACGCCCGCGTGCTCGAGAACGCGATGGCGGGCAGCCCGCTCAAGCAGAAGATCTTCCTCTGGGCCAAGCGGATCGGCGAGGCGTGGGCGGAGCTGGACATCGAGGGGAAGCCGGTCCCGGCCGGCCTCGGCCTGAAGTACGCCGTGGCCCACAAGCTCGTCTTCTCGAAGCTGGTGGCGCGGGTGGGCGGGCGGCTCCGTTTCTTTGTTTCGGGCGGCGCGCCGCTGTCGGCCGACATCGCCCGCTTCTTCTACGCGGCGGGGCTGCCGATCATGGAGGGGTACGGCCTCACCGAGACCTCCCCCGTCATCACCGTGAACGGGTTCGGGCGCTCCCGCTTCGGGACCGTCGGCAAGGTGGTCCCCGGGGTCGAGGTAAAGATCGCCCCCGACGGCGAGATCCTGACCCGCGGTCCCAACGTGATGAAGGGGTATTACAACAAGCCCGAGGCCACCGCCGAGGTCCTCACCGCGGACGGGTGGTTCAGCACCGGTGACATCGGCGAGATCGACGCCGACGGCTACCTGAAGATCACCGACCGGAAGAAGGACATCATCGTCACCGCCGGCGGCAAGAACATCGCGCCGCAACCGATCGAAAACCTGGTCAAGACGAACCCGATGGTGCTCAACGCGGTGATGATCGGCGACAAGCGCAAGTTCCCGATCATGCTGGTGGTGCCAAACATGGAGGCGGTGCGGAAGTGGGCGGAGGCGGAGGGGATGGCCGGACGGACCGACCAGGCGCTGCTGAGCGACATCGTGGTGCACAACAAGCTGACCGGAGAGATCAAGAAGACCCTGCGTGAGCTCGCGCAGTACGAGATGCCGAAGAAGTTCCTCATCCTCGACCGGGACTTCACCATCGAGACCGGCGAGCTGACGCCGACCCTGAAGGTGAAGCGGCGGGTCGTGGAGAAGATCCACAAGGAGCGGATCGAGGAGCTCTACGCGGCCGGAGGAGTCGAGACGGTCTACTAGACGCGCCGCGTCCGCGACACCCAGACCCCGTCCGCGCTGGCGAGCACCTCGAGCTCCGGCGCGGACGGGGTCTGGCCTTCCCCGACGACCCTGAGGCCCGGCAACAGGCAGCGCACGGCCTCCGCGACCCAGGCGGCGTCCTCCGCAACGCCCGGTCCGAGCACGACGCCCCGGAGGTGACGGCTCTTCACCGGGATGCGCCCCGCCCAGGCCACGCTCGCGCCGCGGCCGCCCAGCACCCCGGACGGCGGGTTGACGGCCAGCACATGCACCCCTTCGACCTCCGCCGCGAACGCCTCCCACTGCTCCCCCGCACCGCCCACCATCGCCACGTAGCCCCCGGGCCCGCCCAGCCCCAGGAGCGCCGCCATCGCCGGGCCGGTGAGGCGCTCCGACCGCCGGATGTCGGTCACCGCCGGGGTGAACTCGACGACACCCTCGCGCACCGGATAGACCCGGCCGCAGTCCATGCAGCCGAGCTGGCCGCTCCGGACCTGCCGGTCGAGCACGGCGTCGGGCAGGAGCACGAGGACGTTCTCCTCGTGATCGGCCGGGCAGCGGAGGATGTCGGTGAGTTCGATGAACATCGACTACGGTCGGAAGACAACCCAGGTCAGCTTGCCTTCCTCCACGGTGACGGTGCGGAAGACCTTGCGCCCGTTGATCTCCGTCCCGACCAGATAGGTGCCCGGCGGCACGTCGCTCACGGCGAAATTCTCGCCGTAGAGGGGATGGGGATGATTCCTCGGTCCATACGTCTCGGCAAAGGAATAGGGCGTCTCGGCCGGTTCCGGCTTGATGATGCCGTAGATGCGCGCCTGTTCGACCAGGTTCCCATCGGCATCCAGCACCTGCCCCGCCACGATGCCCGTCCCGGGAAGCGGCTGGATCCAGAGCTCCGGGTTGGTGGTGTACTCCGGGTAGCGCTGCAGCGAGTCCACGATCAGCTGGACATCCTCGACCGGGGAGGCATGCACCTCGAGATGCAGGTGGTCGTTCGTGGCCCGCCCGGTGTTGCCCACCTCGCTGATGACATCGCCGGCCGCCACGCGCTGCCCGAGGGACACCTTCAGTGCCGAGTTGTGGTAGTACACGGAATAGAGGTACTTCGTCCCGTCCGCCTTGAGCACCGAGTCGTGCCGGATCGCCACGGTCAGCGCGCCCGCCTCGGCGGGCCCGGCATAGACGACCACGCCGCTGCCGATGGCGTGCACCGGCGTGCCATCGGGATTGTTGAACTCGACGCCCTGGTGCGGCTGGAAATTGCCGCCCATCGTGGAGCCGTACCGGTAGGTCTGGTCAATGTAGCTGTTGTCCGCCAGGGAAATCGGGCGCTCGAACCAGGTAGTCTTCGGGGCGGCCGGCGGCTCCGCCGGGCGGGCCAGCCGCCCGGCGCGCTCGTAGCAGGGGGTGGTATCACTCACCTCGCGGATACCGCACAGCGTGCCCTTCCAGTTGTCGAGGCGGGCGAGCGGGGGGAATCCCGCGTAGCCGCGCTGCGTGATCGACACCGCGCCGTCCGGGCTCCTCGTCAGGGCGACGGAGCCGGCCAGCGTGGCCAGGAGGATCCCGGCGCGGGAGCGGGTGATTCGACGGATGTACTCACTCGGCAGCACGGTCAGCGCACTGTCGGCCGGGCCGCGCGCGGCAGGACCGGTGGCATCGACGTAGGCGGTCCAGTGCTCGCCGTCATCGAGAGTCATCTGGAGGCCGTCGGCCGTGCCGATCCAGACCGAGTTCCCCCGTACCACGATGCCGGCCGGCGCCACGTATTGCCACTCGGGGCCGAGCTCGCCCAGGGTCCAGTTCTTCCAGCTCCGTCCGCCGTCCCGCGACATCCCCCAGCCGTTTCCGACCGTCCCGTACCAGACCTCCCCGCGGGGCCCGAACGCAATCGACGCCACGAAGTCCCATGACAGCGATGCGGGGGTCGTGTCACTCCTGATCTGTTCCCACGCGGCGCCACCGGCGGGGAGGACATAGATGCCGCGGCCGTACGTCCCCGCCCAGATGCCGCCGGACGGGTCGCGGACGAGCGTCAGGACATGCACGCCCCAGCCCGTCGTATCGGGGAGCGGAGGAAGCGCGGACTGCGCGGCGAGCGTCGCCGGCGTGAGGGCGAGGCTGAGCACCATCCATCGAATGCACTTCATGGCGCACACCGGGATTGGGGTGAACGGAGCACGGGTCAGGCGGGCCCGAGGCGGAGCCAGTCGAGCTCGACATGCGCCGGGCGCGTGGCGGCAAAGACGATGGCGGCGGCGACATCCTCGGGCCGGAGCATCTTCGCGCGGGGGGTGAAGCCCTCCCGCGAATCGGGGTCAACCGCGTCCCATGCGGCGGTATCGGTCGGGCCGGGCGAGACCAGCGTGAACCGGACGCCGGTGCCGCGGTGCTCCGCCAGCAGTGTCTCGTGCAGGCCGCGTACGCCGAACTTGGCGGCGGCATAGGCGGCGTTGCCCGGGAATCCGTGATGATCGGCCACGGAGCCGACCGTCACGACCCGTCCCCCGCTGCCGGCGCGCATCATCGGCACGAACGCCCTGGCCACCAGCCAGGTGCCGCGGAGGTTGGCGGCAATCTGCGCGTCGAACTCCGCGGTGGTGGTCTCCTCGAAGGGCGCCAGGTGGAATGCGCCGGCGTTGTTCACCAGCAGGTCGGGCGCTCCCCATTCGGCGCGTACCAGGTCGGCGGACACCTGCACCTGCGCGGCGTCGGTCACGTCGCAGCGGAGATCGAGGGTGTCCTCGCCGTGCCGGGGGGCGAGGCTGCGGGACATCCGCACCACCCGTGCCCCTTCGCGCGCGAGCAGGTCGGCGGTGGCGGCGCCGATGCCGCGGGAGGCACCCGTCACCACCGCGATCCGGCCCCGCAGCGCCGTCATTCCGACTCCGCCCGGGTCCCGTGGGCGAGTCGGAGAAACTCGGCCCGCGTCTTGGGATCGCTGGTGAAGATGCCGCGCAACGCGCTGGTGACGGTCCGCGACCGCTGCTTCTCGACCCCCCGCATCATCATGCAGAGATGCGACGCCTCGAGCACCACGCCAACCCCGCGGGGAGCGACGACCTCCATGATGGCGTTGGCCACCTGGTCGGTGAGTCGCTCCTGGACCTGCAGGCGCCGCGCAAAGACATCGACGATGCGCGGGAGCTTCGAGAGGCCGAGAATGCGCCGGTCGGGAATGTAGGCGACGTGCGCGACCCCGAAGAAGGGAAGCAGGTGATGCTCGCAGAGGGAATAGAATTCGATGTCGCGCACGAGAATCATGCTCTCGTGCTCTTCCTCGAAGAGCGCATCCCCCACGGCGTCCTCCACCGTCTGGCCGTAGCCGCGGGTCAGCCAGCGGAGGGACGCCTCCACCCGCTCCGGCGTCTTCACCAGCCCCTGGCGGTCGGGGTCCTCGCCGAGCCCGGCCAGGAGGGCGCGGACATGGGGGGCGAGCGGCGTGTCAGCCACCGGTATACTCGACATAGTTCCTCGGGGTTTCCCAGAGCCGGATCCGGTGCAGCGTCCCGGCCGGGAGCACCGGGGCGATCGCCTCCCAGCAGAAGACGGCGATGTTTTCGGCGGACGGGATGTGATCGCGAAAGTAGGGGATATCGAGGTTCAGGTTGCGATGGTCGAGCACGGAACTCACGTGCCGGTCCACCAGGTCCTTCAGCACCGCGATGTCCAGGACGTACCCGGTCTTCGGGTCGATGGCGCCCTCGACCGTCACCTCGAGCTCGTAGTTGTGCCCGTGGTAATTGGGGTTGTTGCACGGCCCGAAGGTGGAGCGGTTCCACTCGTCGGACTCGGCGGGATTGTGGAGGCGGTGGGCCGCATTGAAGTGGACCCGCCGGGTGACGGCGCAGGACGGCATCGGGATTCCCGAGTGTGGATGACGGAAATTGGGCGAATTGCCGGCGAGGTCAAGCGCCGGGGGCCCGGAAGCACGAAGCGCCGACGAGGTGCGTCGGCGCCGGGAGGCGGACGATGGTGGGGAGGGTGTCTTGAAGCCCGAAAGAAAGCTGCGGTATCCTCGCCCTGACGTCTGTCTTCCCCCGAGGGGCGTGGCATCAGCCAGAGTATGCGGACCCTATCTACGGACCTGTTGGCTCAAGCACATGGTTCCCCACCACCGCCCGACACTGCTAAGATACGGACCGGTCCCAACCCAGTCAACAATGACGCCGGAGCGCTTCCATGTCGTCCCGCATTTCGCTGGCCCTGGCCCTTGTCGCCCTGGCGCTCTGGTATGTCCTCCTGGTGCCCGTCGGGATCACGGCCGGCGCCGTCCACCTCCTGCTCGCGACCGGCGTGGTGCTGCTGGTGCGCTGGTGGGCGCTGCGGGC
>DAOLIZ010000010.1:29718-32751 GCA_035328285.1 Gemmatimonadales bacterium | reverse complement strand
GGGAACGGACAGGGAGGGATTCGAACCCTCGAAACGGCGTTAACCGTTTACACGCTTTCCAGGCGTGCCTCTTAAACCACTCGAGCACCCGTCCAGGGGGCCGACATCGGCCGGGGGGCATACTAGCCGCGGGATCGGATGAGGTCAACGTCCTCCAGGCGCTCCTTCACCGGGCCTGGGAGTCCTTCAGGAACCGGATCCACTCCCCCCGGTCCGCCATCCGGTTGTCGATCGGCGTCGGGGGAAGCGTCGAGGGGATGTGCTCGTCCCACCAGTCGCGGGCCCGCCCGGGCGTCCAGGGGGAGTCGAAGGGGACGGCGTCGAACATCGCGATGAGCGCCTCGGCGTCGGCCGGGCGGTCGTTCGGCGCCTTGGCCATGCAGGCCAGCACGACCTCATCCAGCGCTGCGGGCAACGGGTAGCGCGCCTTGGCCGACGGCCTCGGCGGCGGCTCGTTGGCCTGCTTGAAGAGCATCTGCACGGTGTTGGTGGCGTAGAAGGGAAGGTCCCCCGTCAGGAGCCAGTAGGCCGAGCAGCCGAGGGCGTAGATGTCCACCCGATGATCGACGTCGGGGTCGCCCAGGGCCAGCTCGGGTGCCATGAAGGCCGGCGTGCCGGTCAGCGCATCGGCGGCGGTCAGCTTCATGTCGGCGGATTCGCCGGCCACGTTCTCCTTCACCAGGCCGAAGTCGAGGACCTTCACGAAATCAACCTCCACCCCTGCCCTGCTGGCGAAGAGATTCGACGGCTTGATGTCGCGGTGGACGAGGTTGCGGCGATGCGCCTCGGCCAGGGACAGGCAGGCCTGCCGCAGGAGATACACCACCCGTTCGCCGGGGAGCGCCCCAAACTTCTTCCCCATGTCCTCGAGGCTCATCCCCGTGAGCAGTTCCATCGCGTAGAAGAAGCTTCCATCCCCGGTCGGCCCGAAATCGTATAGGGCGATCGTGTGGGGCGAGGTGAGCGCCGCGGCAGCCGCCGCCTCGCGGCGGAACCGCTCCATGGCTGTCCGCGCCGACTCGGCGCTGACGCCCTTGATGTTGTCGGACCGAATGAGCTTGACCGCAGCAGGCCGGGCCAGCAGCTGGTGGGTGGCATAAAACACCTGCCCCATCCCCCCTTCCCCGAGCAGCTTCCCGAGCCGGTAGGCCCCGATCTCCCGCGCCTCCTTCACCGCCTGACCGAGCTGGCGGATGAGCCGGGCGGGGACCACGGCGATCGCGGCGGACAGGAAGGGGGGGATGACCAGCACGAGCACGGAGATGGACTCCCGCGGCAGCGCCACTCCCCGGACGCTTGCCATCAGGAGGGCGAGGGGGACGGTGCACGCGGCGAGCAGCGACACCACCAAGGTCCGCCTCGGGGATTCGGCGACGATGAGCGGATAGAGGAGGATGACGACGTTCACCCAGGAGAGTCGACCCGGCTGGGTGACCGGGACCCGGGACTCGAGGATGGCCAGCATCAGGCAGGTGCCGACCATCAGGAGCGCCGCGGCGTCGCGCAGCCAGTGCGACCTCGGCCCGACGCGACGGGCCACGAACGCGAGGCCCAGGCCCGCGAGGATGCCCGTGATCGCGAAGTAGCGGCCCGGCTCCGGCCAGGTCGCCTCGACGTTCGGGAGGGCGGAGGCGAAGAAGCGCCCGGCGATCCCGATGAACGCGATGATGACGAACCAGATGGCCGCGATCACCAGCCCGGCCACGCCGATCCGCTTGCGGGTTTCCTCCAGCAGGTCGTCCGGCAGGACGGACGACGAGGCGAGAAGGCTGCGCGGCCCGCCCGGGCGACTCATGGCGCGCGGCTCACGCGGACGCCGCCGAGCGTCGCTGACGCTCCGCCTGGATCGCGGCCGCCTCCAGGGTGGACGCGCCGCCGATGCTGACCAATCCCAGCCCGAGTCCCTTCAGCGCGTTGTCCCACAGAATGGCGCCCGTGACCGGGTCGAGGCAGAAGAGATAACCGCCGGTGGCCGCCAGCAGGCGGTCGCCCTGGATGCCGACGGTCACGAAGCCGCGGCCCCGCACCTTGGTCCGCCAGACTTCGCGGCCCGACGCCCCCTCGAGCGCCACCACGTGGCCCTGCGCCCCGACATAGATCCGGTCCCGCGGCATCTCCGCCATCGCTCCCCTCCGGTCGGCTCGATTGGCCCTGCGCCCCACGCCCTCTATCTTACACCAACCTTTTTCCTGTGGGAGTCCCCATGAGTCACCTCGTGCTCGGTTTCTTTGTCCTGGTCGTCGGCTCGCTCGTGCTCCTCGGGTCGGCGGGCATCCGGGCCAAGGGCCCCTCCCAGGGCGGAACGATCGGGCGGGCGGTCGGAATGGGGCTCCTGGGCCTGGGCGGATTCATCCTGCTGACCTCGGCGGTGATCGTCATCCAGCCTGGCACCGTCGGGGTCCGCCACGCCTTCGGCACGGTCGATCCCATCGCCCTCATGCCCGGCATCCGGATCGTGAGCCCGTGGTCGGAGGTGGAGCGCTACTCGACCCGCGAGGAACAGTTCCCCGCCGTCGGCGACGAGGCGGAACGGATGGACGCCCTCTCCAGCGAGCAGATGTCGATGAAGGTGGACGCGGCCCTCCGCTACCAGATCAGCCCCGCCCTGGCGCCGCGTCTCTTCCAGGAGATCGGCACCCAGGCGCAGATCGACAACATCGTGCGGAACGCGATCCGCAACGGCGTGCGGGACGGGATGGTGGAGTTCTCCATCAACGAGGTGTCGAAGCGGAACCTGATCGCGCAGACGATGGAGCGCGAGGTGGACTCGGCGCTGGTCACGACGCCACGGGACGGGGGCGAGCGGTTCCGCATCGCCACCGTGACGGCGTTCTACCTCCGCAACCTGGAGCCGCCCCCGCAGGTGGTCCAGGCCATCAACAACAAGATCGCGCAGGAGCAGCAGATCGAGACCGAGAAGCACCGGGTCGAGGTGGCCCGGCTGCAGAGCGACCAGCAGCGGCTGCTGAACCTGACGCTCACGCCGGAGCAGTTGACCAAGCAGTACCTGGAGGTCCTGCACGACATGAAGGG
>DAOLIZ010000010.1:0-29618 GCA_035328285.1 Gemmatimonadales bacterium | reverse complement strand
TCACGCCGGAGCAGTTGACCAAGCAGTACCTGGAGGTCCTGCACGACATGAAGGGCTCGAGCAACATGGTCATCATGGTGCCGACCGAGGGCGGGATTCCGGTGCTGGACGTGGGGGCGCTGCGGAAGAACCTGGACAAGTAACAGCAGACGGGGCAGCGGGAGCGACGGATGGAGCGGCCGTGTCGCTTGAGCGACATCAGCCGCGCGCGAGACGGACAGGGTGGGATTCGATCCGAAGCCCGCGGGACGCGGGCAAGGAGACCGAGGCGGCGGAGCCGCCGCAGGTCAACCCACGAACTGGAAGGTCGATGTCATGGGGGAGTTGGAGCGACAGCAACGGACAGGGTGGGATTCGAACCCACGAGACCCTTGCGGGCCCACCGGTTTTCGAGACCGGCTCCTTCAGCCACTCGGACACCTGTCCTGATCCGCCCGACCGCGGCGGACGTCAAAAGTAGTGACAGCACACCGATTTTTCCAGCGGGAGACGAAGGATTTCAGTGACTGCCATCGAGCACGACGAGGACCTCGCCCGCGCCGTCGCGCGACGCCGGACCTTTGCCATCATCAGCCATCCCGACGCCGGCAAGACCACCCTGACCGAGAAGCTGCTGCTCTATGGCGGCGCCATTCACCTGGCCGGGACGGTCAAGGCGAGGCGGGCCGACCGCCATGTCACCTCCGACTGGATGGAACTGGAGCGGCAGCGCGGCATCTCGGTGACCTCCAGCGTGCTCCAGTTCGAGTACGCCGGCTGCCAGGTGAACCTGCTGGACACCCCGGGCCACCAGGACTTCTCCGAGGACACCTACCGCACGCTGGTGGCCGCCGACAGCGCCGTCATGCTGCTCGACAACCGGAAGGGCGTCGAGGAGCGCACCCGCCAGCTGTTCGACGTCTGCAAGCGCCGCCGCATGCCGATCGTGACCTTCGTCAACAAGTGCGACCGGGCCGGCGTGGACCCGATGACCCTCCTGGGCGACGTGGAGCGGGACCTGGACATCGCCTGCTGGCCCGCCACCTGGCCGGTGTACCAGGGGGACCGGTTCGTCGGCGTGGTGGACCGCACCGGCAACGAGGTGCTGCTCTTCGACCGGCGCACCGACCATGGCGCCTCCCGCTCGGAGACCCAGCGGTTCGCCCTCACCGACCCGGCCCTTGCCCGGGAGCTGGGCGCCGAGGCCGTGTCACAGCTGTCCGACGAACTCCACCTGCTCGAGGGCGCCGGGCATCCCTTCGACCGCGAGGCCTTCCTGGCCGGCACCCTCTCCCCGGTCTACTTCGGCAGCGCGCTCAGCAACTTCGGCGTGGAGCCCTTCCTGCGCGAGTTCCTCACCCTCGCGCCGGCACCCGTCGCCCGCGAGTCGTCGATCGGCCCCGTGTCCCCGCTCTCACACGACTTCACGGGCTTCGTCTTCAAGATCCAGGCGAACATGGACCCGCGGCACCGGGACCGGGTCGCCTTCGTGCGGATCTGCTCGGGGCACTTCGAGGCGGGGATGGAAGTCCGGCAGGTGCGGACCGGGAAGACGATGCGGTTGTCGGCACCGCAGCAGTTCATGGCGCGGGAACGGGTCAGCATCGAGGAAGCCTGGCCCGGCGACGTCATCGGTATCATGGACCGCGGCGGCCTCCGCATCGGCGACACGCTCTCCGCGGGCCCCGATCTCGAGTTCCACGACATCCCCCGTTTCCCGCCGGAGCATTTTGCCCGCGCCTACCCCGCGGACCCGCTGCGCCGGAAGCAGCTCGACACCGGCCTGCGCGAGCTCTCGGAGGAGGGCGCCGCGCAGGTCTTCTACGCGGAAAGCGAGACCGGCCCCGCGCCGATCGTGGGCGCGATCGGCCAGCTGCAGTTCGACGTGATGCTGTTCCGGCTGGAGAACGAGTACGGCGCCCCCTGCCGCTTCGAACCGGTCGGCTACCGCTACCCGCGCTGGGTGACCGGGACGCCCGAGGCGATCGAGCAGGCGGCCACCGCCCGCGGGCGCCTGCGGCTCTACGACACCAAGGGGCAACCGCTGCTGCTGTTCGAGAACGAGTGGGCGCTGCGGTGGGCCCAGGAGAACGAGCGCAAGCTCGAGTTCCACGAGGTGGCGCCCTAGCCCTGCCGGGCGCCGGATGTGCCGCGGGCCACCGAGGATCTCGGTGGCCCGCCGTGCGTCAGGGGGAGCCGTCGTGCCGCGTCCTAGGCGGCCTGCCGGTCCGTGCGGGTCCGCCGGGCCACCGTGCCGAAGACGTAGTCCCACATCGGCGAACTGACCCCGTAGCCGAGATCGTCATCGCGGTAGTGGTGACGGAGGTGGTACTCCCGGAGGTACCGACCGATGGGGCCCTTCATCTTCCAGTGGTGCGTCGCGTAGTGCGTGGTGTCGTAGATGACGTAGCCCACCAGGAACCCGGCGAAGATGGCCGGAAACTGGACGCCGAAGATGCCGCGGAACGCAAAGCCGAAGAGGGCCGCCAGCGGCAGGCTCACCGGGGGAGGCATCACGAGCCGGGTGTGGTCCTGCGGGTAGTCGTGATGGATGCCGTGCATCAGGAAGTGCAACTTCTGGCCGATGCTGCTCTTCGGCTGGTAGTGAAAGACCCAGCGATGCAGCGAGTACTCGGTCAGCGTCCAGATGAACAGCCCCGCCAGGACGAGGCCCAGGACCATGGGCCACGTGCCGACCTGCAGCCCCTGCCAGAGAAACCATCCCGCGATCGGGAGGAAGAGGACGGCGGGGGTCGCCGGGTGGATGTGGGTGAGACGCTCCAGCATCGGATTCTCGAACAGGGGGATCGTCTCATCCTTGTTCGATACGAATTTGGCAGGCATGGATCGGCACTCCTGAAACGGAACCGCGTCGGCGCACCAGGATCGACTTCACGACAACGGCGGGCGCCGACACCGCAAAATAGGCCCCTCAAGCAGCACGGTCAACGTCGATCGGCGAGCGCGTTTCCTCTCGTCAGCACGGCCACCAGCGGCAGGTGGTCCGAGCCGTAACTCTCAGGGACCACGCGAGATGGCGACGCCAGCCACCCCCGCATGTCGCCGGCGAAGAGGTAGTCGGTGCAGAAGGGGCCCCGGGTCTGGCAGGGAGAGGACTCCTCCCACTCGGGCCAGCGGGCGCGAAAGAGCTGCACCTGCGGATCGCCCGGGGTGATGGCGTTGAGGTCGGCGCCGAGAATGACGGGGCTTCCCGCCGCCGGACCAGCCGCCAGGAAGCCACCGGCCTGTCGGTTTCGCCGGGAGGGATCGAGGAGCGCAGGCAGGATCGCCGGCCAGACGTCCAGGTGGAGACTCGCGAGCACGATCGGGGCGTGGGGCGCCTCGTCGCCCGGGACCTCGAGCGTGGCCAGCAGCGCCGCGCGCCGTTGCCGCTCGTGCGGGAGGGTGACCACGCTGAATTCGGCCATCGGCATGGTCGAGAGGATGGCATTGCCGCGGTCCTCCCGGGGCTCCCCGGAGGCTTCCCGGCCGTTCCGCATCGAGGGAGCGTAGAACAACGCCAGGCCAAGCGACCGGGCCAGGGTGAGGATGTCCTCCCGGGGCCCGCCATCGGGACCCGGGTCCCTGATCCCGGGCGGGACCGGCGCGGAGGCAGGAGGACGGGCAGGAATCTCGTTGCCGCTCCGGTAGACCTCCTGGAGCAGGATCACGAACTCGTCCACCGGCTCGCCCCCGGTCAACAACCCCGCCTGCAGGTCGGCGACCAGCCGCCGAAGGTCGCCCCGTCCGACGTTTTGATTCCACGAGACGACGGCAAATCGCTTGACGAGTTCTGGCTCGACCCGGGCCGACTGCGGGGCGACCAGCGCCGGACCGACGGTCCCGCACCACCGGGCGAGGTCGTCGCGATCGCCCTCCTCGGCGGGGGTAACCCAGCTGACCCCGACGGCCGGCGCAGGGGCAGGCCCGTAGAAGATGGCCCGCTCGCAGCCGCCGGCGAGCGGAATCGAGTTCATGACGGGGGTCGAGGCGCACGCCAGCGACATCCAGGCCGCCCAGCAGAGGCCCGCGCCGAGGCGCGCCCTGCTAGCGCCTGGCACGGAAGAACTCCTTGAGCAGTTCTCCGCACTCCTCTTCCAGCACCCCACCCACGACTTCGGGACGGTGGTTCAGCCGGGGATGCCGCAGGAGATCATGGACCGAGCCGGCCATCCCGGCCCGCCTGTCCCAGGCGCCGAACACGACGGTACCGACCTTGGCGAGCACGATCGCGCCCGCGCACTGCGCGCACGGTTCGAGGGTCACGTACAGCGTCGCATCAACCAGGCGATCCTCCCCGACGACCGCGATGGCCCGCTGGATGGCCAGCAGTTCGGCGTGCGCGGTCGGATCCTTCCGGTGCACCATTTCGTTGTACGCCTGCGCGATGACCCTGCCCTCCCGGACAACCAGCGCCCCGACCGGGACCTCCTCCCGTACGGCGGCCGCCCGCGCCAGGCGCAGGGCCGCCTCGATGAAGGCCACGTCCGCCGCTGTCGCGCCTCCCCTACGCACCGGCGGGCTCCAGCACGGGCGCGGCGTTCGAGAAGACCAGCTCGTCGCCGTCGCGATCGACGTTGATGGTGGCGCCCTCGGGGAAGTGACCCTCGAGGACCTCCAGCGCGATCGGGTTCTGCAACCGCTGCTGGATGACCCGCTTGAGCGGGCGGGCGCCGTAGACCGGGTCGTACCCGAGTTCCGACAGCAGCTGCCGCGCCTCGGGGGTGACCTGCAGTCCGAGCTTCCGGTCGGCCAGCAGCTTCTTGAGCCGCGTCAGCTGCAGATCCACGATCTCGCGGATGTCCTCGCGCGACAGCGGACGGAAGACGATGATGTCGTCGACGCGGTTCAGGAACTCGGGGCGGAAGTGCTGGCGCAGCTCGTTCCGGACCGCCCGGTCCACCAGCGCCCACGCCTCGTCATCCACGGTCGCACCGGCCTCCACGATGTGCCCGCTGCCGATGTTGCTCGTCATGATGATCACGGTATTCCGGAAGTCCACCACCCGGCCCTGGCTGTCCGTCAGTCGGCCGTCGTCGAGAATCTGCAGCAGGACGTTAAAGACATCAGGATGGGCCTTCTCGATCTCGTCGAAGAGGACCACGCTGTACGGCCGACGGCGCACCGCCTCGGTCAGCTGGCCTCCCTCCTCGTAGCCGACATAGCCCGGTGGCGCTCCGATCATCCGCGCGACGGCGTGCTTTTCCATGTATTCCGACATGTCGAGCCGCACGATGGCGCGCTCGTCGTCGAACAGGAAATCGGCCAGCGCACGCGCCGTCTCCGTCTTGCCGACGCCGGTCGGCCCGAGGAAGATGAACGAACCGGTGGGCCGATTGGGATCCTGCAGCCCCGCCCTGCTCCGCCGGACGGCGTTCGACACCGCGGCCACCGCCTGCGGTTGTCCGACGACACGCTCGGCGAGCTCCTCCTCCAGGCGGGTCAGCCGCTCGCGCTCGGACTCCATCATCCGGGACACCGGGATCCCCGTCCACTTGGCGACGATTTCCGCGATGTCGTCGGCGTCCACCTCCTCCTTGAGGTAGCGGGCGTTGCGCTGCACCTCCTGCAGGCGGGCCTCCTGCGCCTGCAGGGTCGCCTCCAGTTCCGGAATCCGGCCATATCGGAGCTCCGCGGCCTTCTGGAGGTCGCCCCGGCGCGTGGCCAGGTCCACCTCGGTGCGGAGTTCGTCAACCTCGGCCCGGGCGGCCTGCAGCTCCCCGATTGCCGCCTTCTCCGACTGCCACTGCGCCTTCATCCCGGCGCTCTTTTCCTTGAGCTCCGACATTTCCTGCTCCACCGACTTCCGGCGCTCCTTGCCCGCCTTGTCTTTTTCCTTGAGCAACGCCTGGCGCTCGATCTCGAGCTGCACCAGGCGGCGCTCGACCTCGTCGATTTCCTGGGGCAGGCTGTCGATCTCGATCCGGAGCCGGCTTGCGGCCTCGTCGACCAGGTCAATCGCCTTGTCCGGCAGGAACCGGTCGCCGATATAGCGGTCGGAGAGCGTGGCCGCGGCGACCAGGGCGTTGTCGGTGATCCGCACGCCGTGATGCACCTCGTACCGCTCCTTCAGCCCCCGCAGGATCGCGATGGTGTCCGTGACGTTCGGCTCGCCCACCAGGACCGGCTGGAACCGCCGCTCCAGGGCGGCGTCCTTTTCCACATGCTTCCGGTATTCATCGAGCGTGGTGGCGCCGACCACATGGAGTTCCCCGCGCGCGAGCGCGGGCTTGAGGAGGTTGCTGGCATCCACCGCCCCCTCCGCGGCGCCCGCCCCGACCAGGGTGTGCATCTCGTCGATGAACACGACGTACCGCCCCTCGGCCTCGGTCAGTTCCTTGATGACCGACTTCAGCCGCTCCTCGAATTCACCCCGGTACTTGGCGCCCGCGAGCAGCAGGCCGACGTCCAGCGCCACGATGTCCTTGTTCTTGAGCGACTCCGGGACGTCGCCATGCACGATGCGCTGCGCCAGCCCCTCGACGATGGCCGTCTTGCCGACGCCCGGCTCGCCGATGAGCACCGGATTGTTCTTGGTCCGGCGGGAGAGGACCTGCATGACCCGCCGCACCTCCTCGTCGCGCCCGATGACCGGGTCGAGTTTCCCCTTGCGCGCCTGGTCGGTGAGATTGCGGGTGAAGCGCTGCAGCGCCTGGTACTGCTCCTCGGGCGATTGATCCGCCACGCGATGCCCGCCGCGCACCCCCTCCAGGGCCTCACGCAGGATGTCCGCCGTCACTTCCTGTTCGTTCAGCAGGTTGCGCGCGGTGGTCCCCTTCTCGGACGCGAGGCCCAGGATCAGGTGCTCGGTCGAGACATAGGCGTCCTTCAGCTTCTTCGCCTCGTCCTCGGCACGGTCGAACACCTTGTGCAGTTCCCTGCTGAAGGTCGGTTCTCCCGTGGCGCCCTCCTGACGGGGGAGGCGGGCCAGTTCCCGCTCCACCTCCTCGCGGAGGGCCGCGATGTTCAGGCCCGCCTTCTGGAGCAGTGGCTGCACCACCCCCTCGTCCTGCGCGAGGAGGGCGGCAAAGAGATGGGTGTCGTTGAGTACGGGGTTTCCGCGACGCCGAGCATCCTCCGAGGCGTCGCGAAAGGCCTCTTGGGCCTTCAGGGTCAATCGTTCGGGTCTGAGCATGGTGACCCACATGGGCAAAGGGTATACCGGATAGTGCTGCCGTTCTGACAGCGTCCTCCGACATCTTCATAAACACAGCGAGGGACATTCGAACGGAATGTCCCTCGCCGGACCATCGATTCACATTGCTGGCTGGTTCTCCTTGCGGACGATCATCTTCTTCACCTGACTGCGACCATCCACGGTCAAACGGTAGTAGTAGACCCCGGGTGTGACCTCCCGTTCATCGCCCAGATAGCGGCCGCTCCAATAGGCCACATAGGACCCGCACTGGAGCCGGAGACCGCGCACTCGCTCGCGCCCCCCGGTCTGGAGTTCGGGAACGGCGACGACCTGCACAAGCACGTTGTAGATCTCCAACGTCACCAACGGGACATGTCCGTCGGTGCAAGCCTCCGGTGTCAGTACGAACGGAATGGACGTGGCCGGGAAGAACGGGTTGGGGAAGTTGTCTCCAAGCTCAAACGTCGGCGGGGCTGCCGGGACCTGAGCGGTCGCGGGTGCTGCCATCCCCACCATGAGCCCGAGCAACAGCCCCGTCCAGGCACGGCCTGCCATACGGAACCTCACTCGAACAAGGGTTGTGAAGCGGGTGGAAGCACCTCCGTCGAAGCGATTGATAGTGACGCACTTACGCCATTTCGCCCTAAGTATGCGGCCCCTTCAACCACTGTGTCAAGTGAGACGCCTGGCCTCACCAACCCGTCGCGTGATGCCCCGGCGGTCCGCCCATTCGAGGAGGGGGATCAAGTACTTTCTCGACAGGCCGGTCCGCTCCCGCATTGCCGACACGGTGATGGCCCCGTCCGACCCTGCCGAGGCCAGCACGGCCCTGAACTCCTCGAGCGCCTCACCGGCAAGGTACCAGTCGAGGGTGACGGCCTCGACCCGGCCCTCGGCGGCCCCGAGGCGGAGCGCCCCCGCCACATCCACCGCCCCCAGCTTGAGCTGGAGATCCCCAACGGTCGGAGCCGTCAGGCCGGCCTCCCGCACCTCTGCCAGGACGCTCTCAACGGCCCCCTGCCCACCGGCTATCCGGGCCTCGAACCCCGACAGCCGTATCGTACCGCCATCCGACAGAACCGCTCCGGATGCCGCCAGTGCGGCCAGGGCGGCCTTCGCCACCGAGGGTGCGCGATGGATGGCCCGTCGCAGTGTCTCGGCAGGCATACCAGGCAGCGATGGGTGGTCGGCGTGATAGCGGGTGAGGACTTCGAGCCCCCGCCCCTCGGCCTCCGTCAGGAGCTCCGTCAGCGCCCAGCCGGTCTCCAGTTCGCGGGCCCGGGAGTCCCGCCCGAGGAGCGAGGTGATCGTCGCGACCGGGAGGCCCGAGCGGAGCGACAGCGACGCCGACGTGACTCCGGGCGGGTGCCGCTGGAGGAGCGCCATCAGGCGCTCCGTGGAGACCGCCGAGGCCAGGCCTTCGGGCCACTGCACCCGGCGGCTCGGCGGCTGTGGGTCGAGCACGACGCCGCCGCCGATGGTGGAGACCGGGCTGTAGCTCCGGAGCACGAATCGATCGCCGCCCCGAGCCACCACGGCCGTCTCACACCGCAGTCTGGCCAGCCCCGAGGCGCCCGGGGGAATCGGCGCGCGCGGGAGCACCCGGGCCACCACCTCGCTCGTGCCCAGGTGCAGATGCACCCGGGTGCGCGAAGTGAGGGGTCGTGAGGCGTCCTTATGGAGGTGGAGTTGCACGTCCAGCACCGACGAAGGCTCCCAGGGAAGCCCCGCATCGACGAGGACATCGCCTCGCCGAATCGCGTCGCGCTCCACGCTCGCCAATCCCAGGGCTGCGCGGTTGCCCGGAAGCGCCCGCTGGCATGGCTCGCCATGATTCTCGATGGTCCGGACGCGCGCGGACAGGTTCGACGGCAGGAGACGAAGATGGTCACCGACGGCCGCCGAGCCCGACCAGACACTTCCCGTGACGACGGTCCCGGCTCCCGCCACCGAGAACGCCCTGTCGATGGGCATTCGGAACGGGGCCGATGCATCCCGCGGCCGGACCCGGCCGCGTTCCCGCACGAGCGCGGCGCGCAACTCTTCGAGCCCCGCGCCCGTCCGCGCCGAAACCGCCAGCGCCGGTTCGAACGCCACCGACGAACCCGCCAGCAGGGCGCGGACCTCGTCCTCCACCAGCGCCAGCCACTCCGCATCGGCCAGGTCACTCTTGGCCAGCACCGGGATCCCGCGCGGCACGCCGAGCGCCTCCACGATGGCGAGATGCTCCCGCGTCTGCGGCATGATCCCTTCATCGGCGGCGATCACCAGCAGCACGAGGTCCATCCCCGCCGCGCCGGCCACCATGGTGCGCACGAAGTCTTCGTGCCCGGGGACGTCGACGACGCCGGCCACCTCCCCATCCGCGAGGCGGAGCGGGGCGAAATTCAGGTCAATCGTGATGCCGCGTGCGCGCTCCTCCCGCAGCCGGTCCATTCGCTGACCGGTCAACGCCTCGACCAGCGCCGACTTGCCGTGGTCGATATGCCCGGCCGTTCCGATGATCACGCCGGCACCCAGGGGCGCTCTTCCCAGAAGGTGATCGCGGGCATCTCCCCGCCCTCGGCCAGGTGGTGCCGGAGAAACCGGGCGAACAGCCGCCGGTGCGAGGCCGCATGCCGCTCGTCGAGGACGGGCAGTTCAGCCGTCGGACTGACCAGCGCCTCGAGGTCGCGGCGATCCGTCGGGGCGAGCGTGGTCACACCGTGGCCGGCGGCGCAGCCGGGACAGAGCGCCCCCCCTTCGGCCGCGCTGAAGCGAAGCGGCGCGTCCGGCGCCAGCGGGGTCCCGTCGCGCGCGCATCGATACAACGCCGGTGCAAACCCGAGCACGCTGACCAGGCGCCAGAGCATCCGCAGCCCGAGGACCTCCACCGCCTCCGAGGGCGCTGTCTCGAGCATCGTCAGCGCCCCGCTGAGCAGGTCAAAGCTGTCGGGATGGGCCTCCGCGGGAGAGAAACGCCAGGCGACTTCCCCGATCGCCGCGGCCGCGGCGAAGCGTGGCAAGTCCGCCGCCAGCCCGGCGCGGAGGCTGGTCAGGTCGAACGCGGCCAGCGTCTGGAGGTCGCGGGTGTCCTTGAGATACAGGTGCGCGACCCCCTCGCTGAGCAGCTGCAGCGAGGCGCCGAACCGGCTTCGTGGGCGAAGCGCGCCCTTGGCCAGGGCACTCCGGATGCCGAGGTCGCGCGTGGCGAGCCGCACGATCTTCGAGGTGTCGCCGTAGCGAAGCGCGCCCAGGATGATCGCTGGCGTGGTGACGGGGGGCATCCCCCAATCTACTCCGCGGGAATGCGCGTGACGGCCGATCCGATGGCGCAGACCCCCAGGGGCACGACGTTGCGCTCGGTGAGGTCAGGCCGCAGGACATGCGCCTCCCCGCCGGCGCCTCCCCCGCACCCTGCCGTGATCCCGTAGATCCGGCCGTCGGAATCGACGGCAACCCCGGAGTTGTCCGGGATCGGGATCCCCTCCCCAGCGCCCAGCACCAGCGTGCGCGTGGCGATGTTGAATTCCATCAGCCCCTCGGTGAACGAACTGACGAAGAGCCGGTCGCCACCGTCGGTCGCCAGGTCGCCCGGGCCGGGGCCGAACCCGCCGAAATTGGCCAGCTCCACCCGGGCCACCGGATCGACGACGGACAGCCGCCCCTCATCGACGTAGTTGCCGACGTTCATCACGTAGATCCGCCCGTCGCCGCCGACGACCGCGAACTGCGGGTTCCCCGGCGCCGGCAGGGGAATCGAGTCGATGCCCTCCGCCTTGGCGTTGGTGATCGGGTCGATGACGGTGATCCAGCCAGGCCCGGCCACCGCAAAGTTGACGAGGTTGCCGTTGAGCACGAAGATCTTGCCGCGCGTGGCGACGATCCCCTGGGGGTAGATCCCGACCGCGACGCTCGCGGTGTCACCCGTCAGATAGTTGATGCGCGTCACAGTGTTCAGGCCGGGGTTCGCCACGTAGGCGATCGAGTCGTCCAGCACGGCGGACCCCGTCGCGCCGGACCCGTCGGCCAGCGGGACCACGCGCGACACGGTCCCCGTGGAGAGGTCGACAATGGTCGCCGCATGGTCGACCCCCATCGGGACCACGGCCACCCCGCCGAGTGCCGACACCCCGACCGGCGTCGGCGTCGTCCCGCCGAGCGGAATCTTGTAGGTGGCGCCAATGGAGTGGATCGGGATGACGCTGAGCGAGGACTCGACCGAGTTGACGACGAGCACCACCTCGGACGGCGCCGGGAGCGGCGCCTGCGGGTCAGCGCACCCCGCGGCGACCGCCAGGAGGCCAGCGAGGACTGCCCTGCGCGGAGCATGTTGGCCCATCATTGCCACTCCAGGGAAATAGAGACGACCGCCGTGCGCCCGGGCGAGGGATAGCCGGCGAGGAATTCGGCACGCGTATCGAACAGGTCCCGCAGATCGGCCCGCACGATCGCCGTCCCGATGGCGCGTTCGGCACCGATGTCCATCATCCCGTAGGCCGGCCGAGGGTTCACCCCACCGGGGTTCGGGTATCGCACCCCCACCCAACGCCACCGCGCATCGGCTGCCCATCCCGCCGACGCCCACCCGGCGGTCGCACCCCACGTCCCTACCGGCCGGTACTGGACCTGCGCGCCCCCGGGCACGTCGTAGGTGACGGGCGTCCAGGCCCCCTGCACCGCCACCGTCAGGGAGGGGAGCGGTCGCACGTTCAGCGAGCCATCTACCCCCCGCCGCACCACGTCGAAATTGCGCGGGCTCCAGATGAACCCCGCACCCGGAGCCCACAATATCATGTCGTCCACGCGTCCGTAGTATCCCCTGATGGACGCGGTAGCGGGAGATCCGAGCACCGACCAGTCCTGCGTCACGCCGAGCTCCACCTCCCAGGCGACACGCTCGGGGCGAAGGTCGGGATTGAGCGCCACGCCCACTCCCTCGCGAAAGAAGAGATCCGCCAGGGGCGGGGCGGAAACGGCGGAACCCGCGGACGCCTGCAGGGCGGTCCCCCCCTTGCGCCACCCCGCATCGAGCCGCGCACTCCCCAGCGGGGTCTGCTCACCCGTCCACCAGTCGAGTCGCAGCGACGGCGTGAATGACCAGGGCGAGGATCCCGCCGGGCGGAAGACGCCGGTCGCGCGCACGCCACCGCGGGAGAACTGCGTGCCGGCGCGCACCACGTCTCCCTGATAGGTGTCGTGACGGGCCGCGGCCCCGACCTCGAGGTCGCCATGCCAGCCGCCGACGGCGAGCGGCCATCCGCGCGACCAGTCGGCGGTACCGCTCCAGCCGGTGGATGTCGCGTCGTATGCTACGCCGCTCGGGGGCGCCGGATCCGTCACCCGCGTCCGGAGAAATTGGACCGATCCGCTGACGGTGGAGCGCCCGGTGATCGTCACGCCCAGGAACCCGACGCGATCATCGGCGGACGCGTTCGGCGTTTCGTTGCCGATCGATCCTGGGAGACCGCGGCTCGACCCGCTCGCGCGCATCTGGACGGCCACCGCGCCCGAGGTGCGAAACGAGAGGGACCCGATCGTGCCTCCCGCATTCCCGCGAATCGCCTCCCCGCCGCCCCTGTTCGCGGGAACGAGATAGGGAAAATCGTCTGCCAGCCGCTCGCCACGGACAAAGAGGCGCCCCCCCGCCATCGAAGCGGCGAGCGTGCCACCGCCAGAACCATGGCCGCCAACCCACCCAGAGATCTGGGCGTTGCCCTGCGCCTGGCTCCGAATGTCGATGACTCCCCCGACCGCGGTCCCCGCTCCGCCGGCAGACTGCGCGCCCGGACGGACCTGCACCGACGCCACGTCGCGGGTGGAAAGCCGACTGAGGTCGGCCCGACCCGTCAGCGGATCGTTGATCGCAAATCCATCGACCAGGACAATGACCTCCTCAGGGGCACTCCCCCGCACCTGGGGTGCTGCGGGGCCATTCCCCCCGCTCCGCCGCACGACCACCCCCTGCCACCCATCGAGCGCCGACGCCAGGTCGTTCCCGCGGCGCACCAGCGCCTCGTGATCCAGGGTGGGCGTCATTCCGGACGCGCCCCGCACCGAAATTTCCGGAAGCACAGGGGGCATCACTTCAAGTCGGACGGTCTGCTCGAGACCCAGCCCCGGGACCAGATCGATCGCCACGCGGGCCGGGCGGTAGCCGACCGCCGTCACGACGAGGACGGCCGCGCCGGGTGGCAGCCCCCCAAGGCGAAACCTCCCATCCGCCGCCACAGCGGCGGACCACGACCCGACCTCCACCCTGGCCGCGGTGACCGGTGCGCCGGTCACGGCATCCAGCACCCGTCCCTGGACGATCCCCGGCGCCTGGGCCGCGAGAAGCGCAGGCATGGACATCGCAACCAACAGGGCGGCGAACGCCGCCCTCATGGGCGCGGCACCTCCGCGGGGCGGAGGGGAACCACCTGCGGCGCTCCGCCGCGCCAGGGTGCCACCGCCACGGGCCACTGGAAGACGGAGGAGAGCGTCTCCTCCCGCAGGACCTCCGCGGGTGTGCCGTGCGCCACCTCCCTGCCCTCGTTGAGCAGCAGCAGCTGGTCGGCGTACCGCGCGGCAAGATTGAGGTGGTGCGTGATGACCAGCGCTCCGAGGCCGGCATCGACCAACGCGCGCACCAGTTCGAAGACCTCCATCTCGTGGCGCACGTCGAGCGCCACGGTCGGCTCATCGAGCAGGAGGGCTTCCGGCTCCTGGGCCAGGGCCCGCGCCACCCGTACCCGCTGCCATTCACCACCCGAAAGGGTCTCCGTCCGGCGCTGCCGCAGCGACCAGGCATCGCACCGCTCCAGTGCGCTGCGCACGGCGGCGCGGTCCCGCTCGCCGGCGGGCGCCAGCGGTCCCAGGCGCGCATAGCGGGCCATGAGGACCGTCTCCTCCACGCCGAGCGGAAAGAGGATCTCCTCCCGCTGGCTCACCACGCCGAGGACGGTGGCGATCTCCGGCCTCCGCCACTGGCCCAGCGGACGGCCCTTCAGCGTCACCGTGCCCGATTCCAGCTCGGCGAGGCCGAGCAGCGCCCGCAGCAGCGTCGACTTGCCGCTTCCGTTCGGCCCGACCACCGCCAGCAGCCGCCCGGGCGCCACCTCGCAGCTTACCTGGCGCAACGCCGGCTGCGGCGCGCCGGGATAGCGGACGCCGAGATCCACTCCGTGCAGGATCACTGCAGGGACCTCCGCAGCTGGAGCGCGAAGATCGGCACCCCGACCAGCGCCGTCACCACGCCAACCGGAAGCTCCATCGGCCGGAAGAGGCTCCGTGCGAAGAGATCGGAGAGCACGAGAAACCCGCCGCCTGCCAGGAAGGCGGCGGGCAACAGCTGTCGGTGCAGCGGTCCGCCCCACCGCCGCATCACGTGCGGCACCACGAGCCCGACGAATCCGATGATGCCCGATACCGCCACGGCGGCTCCTGTGAGCGCCGCCACCGACAGGTACACACGTCGCTTGAGCACTTCCACTTCAGCGCCGAGGTGCTGGGCGTTCTCTTCCCCGAGGGTGAGAAGATCGAGGCCACGGGCGCTCACGGCGAGCAGCGCGAGCGGCACCAGGGCGTACGCGGCGAAGATCGCGACCGCCGGCCACGAGGCCATGCCGAAGCCCCCGAGGAGCCAGAGCATGGCGCTGCGCAGCTCCGCCGCCGGCGCGAGGATGATCACCGCGCTCATCAGCGAGCCCGCGAACGCCCCGACGACGACGCCGCCCAGCAGAAGGATGTGCGGATCGAGGCGCCGCCCCGTGACGACGCTCAGTCGATAGACGATGGCGACGGCGCCGAGCGCGCCGCCGAAGGCGGCGACCGGGACCGCCCAGGGGCCCCCGAGGTGCAGCGCGATCGCCAGCACGGCGCCCAGCCCTGCCCCGCCTGACAATCCGACCAGGTAGGGATCGGCGAGCGGGTTCCGCACCAGGGCCTGGAGCGAGGCCCCGGCCACCGAGAGTGCACCACCCACGAGAAAGGCGAGCAGGACCCGCGGCATCCGCAGGTAGCGCACGAGGGCGGCGTCGCCCGCGGGCGCCGGATGGAGGGCACCAAGCAGTCCGTCCCACCCGATCGGCACCGCGCCGACCGCCAATCCGGCGAGGACGGCCAGCACCGAGGCAGCGAGCAGGACTGCCCATTGCCCCCGGGTCACGAGGGGGCCCCCGTGTCGAGCGCGGTGACCAGCGCGCGCAGCGCGGCGGGGCTTCTCGGGCTCGGGCGACTGAAGAGGTCGGCCGGTACGAAGAGAAACCGATGTTCGCGGACCGCGCCGACCGCCTGCCATTCGGGTCGGCTGGCCCATGGAGGGACCGTGTCCCCAAGCACCAGGATGGCATCCACCTCGCGGCTTGCGATCGCCTCCATGCTCACGGGCGCCGAGGGCGCCTCGAGATCGTCAAAGACATTTCGTGCGCCGGCCCGTTCGACGAGTTCGCTGAGAAAGCTCCCTGCGCCGATGGCAATGGGCGGCTGATCCCAGGCGAGGATCAGGACGCGCTGTCGCGCCGTGGGGGTCCGGACGGTGGCGCTGTCCAGCTCGGCGACGAAGTGAAGGGCCAGGCTGTCGCCCGCCGCCGGATCGCCGGCGAGCGGCGCGAGCAGGCGTGCGAGCCTCGGTACGTCGGCGAGGTGGTCGGTGTTGACGAGCAGGGTCGGAATCTGCTGGGCGCGGAGCCGCTCGGCCGCCGCGACGTTCTGGCTGGAGTTGTAGAGCACGACCAGGTCCGGCCGGGTGGCCACGATCGCCTCGAGGTTGGGCTGGAGTCCATCACCGAGGCTTGGCACCTCGCGCGCCTCGGCGGGGAAGTCGCACCACGTGGTGCGCCCGACCACCCGCTCACCGAGGCCGAGGGCAAAAAGCAGTTCAGTCGTTGCAGGAATGAGCGATACGATGCGGGTGGCCGGGGCGGCGAGGCGCACGGTGTCGCCGAGGTCGTCCACGGCCAGGAGCGGCGTGGGCACTGGCTCCTGCTCCCCCTTGCACCCGGCTGCGCCGAGCAGGAGCGCCATGAACAACCAGGTCGAGCGACGACTGTGTCCCAAAGAAAACCGCCCACTTCCGGGAGGTCGGAGATGGGCGGGACTCGGCATGATGACGCCGGGGCACGCCACCTGTCCCTCCCCCGAGGGAACTTGCGGTGGCGCGAACGAAGAGGTCTCCTGGCTTCGGGCCTCCACTCGCCTTCCCGGTTTCCCAGTGGCGTCGTGAGTGGAGCATGGTGCCCGTTACAGTGGCGGGGCCGCGCCGGAATTGCACCGGCTTCCGAAAATCTGCGTTCGCTTTCGATCGATTGTGACTGCCGCAAACCTAGGGTCGGGAGCGGCCCCGGGCAAGGGCGGCCGACTTGAGCCGCACGCGCTCCGCTTCGTACGCGGCCCATTCCTGCTTCGGGACCTCGCCCTGCCTGCCGGCGTACCTCGCGTCGAGGCGCGCCAGTTCGTCGATCAGGTCCGCAGGCGCTGCCGACGGAGGCCTGACACCGTTTCGGCGCGCCCGGCGGACGGTGAGCACCGCCCCGCCCAGCACCAGGAGGCCAACGACGCCGACGAGCCAGTAGAGCGCCTGGCTCAATTCGAACGCCGGAGCGAACTCCACCTCGCCCGGCCCACCGGTCGGCGGGGCGGCCGTCCAGCGCCGAAGCGTGCTCCCCATCAGCTCCACCGGCGCGGCCGGCGCGAGCCCGGCGCCCCGCACCGTCGCACCTGGCTCCTCGACCAGCAGGTCGAATGAATCGACCGGCGCCAGCCAGCGCGGCTGGTTCACCGCCACCGGGAGCCGGTAGCTGATCATGATGTTCTTCCGTCCCGGCGCAATCGGCGCCAGCACGAACATCGAATCGCCCCGGAACTGGATGGCCGTGGGGCTGACGTCGCCTTCCGACACCTCGGGCTGCAGCGCCCCGGCCGGCAGTTCCAGCTGCCACGATGCGCTCAGGCTGTCCCGGCTGACGCGCGTGTCGGGGCCGTCGTTCTGGATCGTGAGGAGATCAAGGACCGCGCGGGTGCCGGATTCATCGGGCGGCCGGACGATCACATGCCGGGTCCCGAGGCGCACCGGTGCGGCCGAGGAGGTGTCGGACACCACGAGCCGGATTCGCCCCGCCCCCGGCGCGCGCATCGGCTCGCTGAAGTATTCGATCCCGGCGTATCGCGCGCTCGCCAGGTAGATCGCGGCCGTGTCGCCCACGCCGCGAAAGCGGAAGGCACCGTCGCGATCCGACGTGGTCGAGTCGACAGCGCCCTGGGCGGTCCGGCCCACTCGATGGAGGGTGACGGGGACACCAGGCACGGGCACGGAATCGCCGGCGTGCACCCGCACGACCGCGCCGGAGACGCTGAGGGGAATCTGCGCGGCAAGGGGCGCGGCGGTGAGGAAAGCGACGGCGAGCCCGGCGAGACCTGCGCTATGGCGTGAAACGGCCAAAGTCCTGCGGATCGAGCTTCTCCAGGTACTGCTTGAGGGACTCGGCGTCGAGCCGGCGCTCGGGCGCAGGGGAACCGGCCTCGGTCCCGCTCTGGTCGAGGAGGTCGTCGCTGGTGAAGATGGGCGCCCGGAGCCTGAGCGCCAGCGCAATGCTGTCGGAGGGCCGGGCATCGACCTGGACCATCTGTCCGTCACGGCGGATGAGCAGTTCGGCAAAATAGGTGTTGTCCCGGACGTTCGTGATCGTGACCCGACGCAGTTCACCGCCCAGGCCGACGATCACGTGCTTCAGCAGGTCGTGTGTCATCGGCCGCTGCGCCTTGACGCCCTGCAGCTCCATGGCGATGGCGCTCGCCTCCGCGGGTCCGATCCAGATCGGCAGGACCCGCTCCCCGTCACGCTCCTTCAGGAGGACCACGGGGCTGTTCGTGTTCTGATCGAGGCCGAGATGCGCCACCTGAACCTCGATCATGGGGCCGCTACCGCGCTTCGCTGAGCAGGGCGCGCACCCGGCTGGGCTGTTCCCACGTGAAGAACTCCTGCGCCCGCCCGTTCACCTTGGCCGTGACCGGCTTCCGGCCGAAGTGCCCGTAGGCTGCGGTCGGGCCGTAAATCGGCCGCTTGAGCTTCAGGGCGGTGATGATGCCCCGCGGGGTCAGGTCGAACGACCGCCGGACCACGCGCTCCAGCCGGTCGTCGGGCATGACCCCGGTCCCGAAGGTGTCGACCATGATGGAGACCGGCTCGGCGACGCCAATGGCGTAGGCCACCTGCACCTCGCACCGTTCGGCGAGCTTGGCCTCGACGATGTTCTTCGCCACCCACCGGGCCGCATACGCCGCGCTGCGGTCCACCTTCGAGGGGTCCTTGCCGCTGAACGCGCCGCCGCCGTGCCGCGCCATCCCGCCGTAGGTGTCCACGATGATCTTCCGCCCGGTCAGCCCGGCGTCGCCATGGGGACCACCGATCACGAACCGGCCGGTCGGGTTGATGAGGAACTTGACCCGGGTGTCCCCGAAGCCGGCCTTTTCCAGCACCGGGCGGATGACATGCTCGATGACGGCCTGCCGGATGGTCGAATGCGCCAGCTGCCGGCCGGCGTGACGCTCCGCGTGCTGGGTCGACACCACCACGGTCCGCACCGCCACCGGCTTGTCCCCCTCGTACTCGACCGACACCTGGGACTTCCCGTCCGGGCGGAGCCACTCGAGGCGGTCGAGGCCATGGGCGCCCTTCCGGACCGCCGCGAGCCGCTCCGCGATCCGGTGCGCCAGCATGATCGGCAGCGGCATCCGTTCGCGGGTCTCGCGCGTGGCATAGCCGAACATCATCCCCTGGTCGCCCGCGCCCTGCGCCTTCTCGCCTGTCTCGTCCACGCCCATGGCGATGTCGGGCGACTGCCGCCCGATCGACGAGAGCACGGCGCAGGTGTGCGAGTCGAAGCCGTGCGTCGCGTCGTTGTACCCGATCCGCTCGATGGTCCGCCGCACGATGCCCGGGATATCCACGTAGGTCTTCGTGGTGATCTCGCCGGAAACCATGACCATCCCGGTCGTGACCAGCGTCTCGCACGCCACCCGGCCTTGCGGGTCCTCGGCGAGGATCGCGTCGAGCACGGCATCGGAAATCTGGTCGGCCACCTTGTCCGGGTGGCCTTCGGTCACGGATTCGGACGTGAACAGGTATCGCTTCTGCTTCGCGCGCTTGGCAGTCATCGGAGAACCGGTCAGAGGGAAGGGCGAATGGTCAGTTGGAAGGAATACTAGTTGGCGGTCGATACGCGGGCAACGCACCGGCCGGATCGATCATGGCGAGGTCGAGGTGGGCCCCGACGGCGGCGCGCAGGATGGCACGCACCTCGTCAGACGTGCCTGCCTCGAGCGCCTGGGCGGCGGCGGCCTCGGCCACCGAGGACGGGACGCTGCGCACGATCAGCTTCAGCAGCGGCAGGGCCGGCGGTGCCACGCTCAACTCGACGAACCCCAGGCCCATGAGGAGCACCGCGGACAGCGGCTCGGAGGCCATCTCGCCGCAAATGCTGACGGGGATGCCGGCGGCGCTGGCCGCGAGGTGCACTGAGCGCAACTGCCGGAGAATGGCGGGGTGCTCGGTCCGGAAGCGATCCGCCAGCCGGGCGTTGCCGCGGTCCACCACCAGCGTGTACTGCGTCAGGTCGTTGGTCCCCACGCTGAAGAAATCCGAGACGGCGGCCAGCCGATCGGCCATGATGACCGCCGCGGGCGTCTCGATCATGACGCCGATGGGCACCCGCTCCGCCGCCTGCTCCCCCGCGGCGAGGAGTGCCGCGCGTTCTTCGTCGACCAGCGCGCGCACCCGTTCCACCTCATCCACTCGCGTGATGAGCGGCAGCATCATCCGGACATCCCGCCCCACGGCGGCGCGCAGGATGGCCCGAATCTGGGGCCGGAAGATTTCCGGATGGTCGAGGCACACCCGGATCGAGCGCCATCCGAGGAAGGGGTTGGCCTCGATCGGCGCGTCGAAGGCCACGGGAAACTTGTCGCCCCCGAGATCGAAGGTCCGCACCACGACCGGCTGGCCGGGAAACGCCTGCGCCACCCGGCGGAAGTAGTCGGTCTGCTCCGCCTCGGACGGCACCACCGCGCGGCCGGTCAGCAGGAACTCGGTGCGCAGCAGTCCGACCCCCTCCGCCCCATGCCGCACGGCCGGCTCGATCTCCTCCGGCAGGTCGACGTTCCCCCGGAGCGACAGCCGCCGGCCGTCGGGCGTGATGGCGGGCGCGGACAGCCCGGCCTCGAGCTTCAGTTCGAGCCGATGACGACGGTGCAGCCGGGTCTTGGCTTCCTCCAGCTCGCCCCGGGTCGGTTCCAGGATGACCGTGCCGGTGCGGCCGTCGAGGAGAATCATCTGGCCGTCCCGCACCCGCTGGATCGCCCCCGCAACGCCCATCACCGCCGGGATGCCGAGCGAATGCGCCAGGATCGCGGCGTGCGAGGTGCGGGTGCCCTCCTCGCTCAGCAGCCCGACCACATGTTCCCGGTCGAGCTGCACCGTCAGGCCGGGGGACAGCTCGTGCGCCACGACGACCACCTGCTCGTCGAGGGTGCCGGACCAGGGCTCGCGCTCCGTCTGCCCCATCAGCTTCAGGACCACCCGGCGCTGAATGGCGGTCAGGTCCGCGAGCCGTTCACGGAGCTGCGCGCTCCCGGAGCTCCCCCAGAGGTTGCGGAGCTCGAGCGCCTTGAACTCATAGGCAGTCTCCGCGCTCAGGAGATTCTTCCGGATCAGCAACTCCACCCCGGTCAGGAAATCGGGGTCCTGCACCATCAGGATCTGCGCCTCGAAGATCCGAGACTCCTCGACGCCGGCCCGGACGAGCACGCGCTCACGCAGCGCCTCCAGCCCCGCGACCGCTTCCCGGACCGCCGCATGGAGGCGGGCGACTTCCCCCTCGAGCTGGGCCTCGTCGACGGTCCGGTCGGGAACGTCCGGGAACCCCCAGTGCACCACCATGGCCGGCGCGAAGCCCACCCCGGGGGACACCCCGATTCCCTGCAGCTTCCGCGGATCGGTCACGATTCGCCAAACCCCTCCGCCACCAGGGCGACGAGCGCGTCGACGGCGGCCTCGGCATCCGGCCCTTCGGCGCGGATCGTGATCGTGCTGCCGCACTCGGCCGCGAGCATCATGACCCCCATGATGCTCTTCCCGTTGATCGCCAGGTCGTCCTTGACGAGCTCGATATGCGACTGGAAGCCGGACGCCAGCTTGACCAGGCGGGCCGCCGGCCGGGCATGCATTCCCAGCGGGTTCACGATCGTCGCTTGGCGTTCGATCACGGCGAAACCCTCGTCCAGAGAAGAGTGAGAGCGGCCAGCAGCAGCCCGACGCGGAGTGACGTCCAGCGGGCGCCGCCCCACCGGCGCGCCGCCAGCGTGACGGCGCCGCTCGCCAGGGTCACGAGCACCGGGACACCGGCCGACTCCGCCCATGGCGCGAGGAGCCACGCGCCGACAAGCGGCAGGGCCAGCCCCGCGCAGAAGCCCGCCGGCCCGGCGATCCGTGTCACCGCCTTCGGCAGCCACGAGGCGGAAATCGCCGTCCCCACCTGCAGCCCGCTGTCCAGGCCGGTCAGGAGCGCCCAGCGGGTGACAAGGACCCGGACCACGTTGTAGAGCACCACGAGCGGCACCAGGATCCACGCGCCGGCACCGAGCGCGATGCCCACCAGCGCCAGCGACATCAGGGTCGGGACGAGGCCGGCCCAGAAGAGCTGGTCGCCGAGCGCGCCGAGAGGGCTGCAGAGCGCGGTACGCAGGCGCTGGATCTGCGCCCCCGACACCCTGTCGTGTTCGGCGCGTGCCGAGGCCCCGAGGGCCAGGCCGGCCAGGTAGGGGTGACAGTTGAAGAACTCGGCCGATCTCGCCGTCGCCTCCCGGAGGCGGCCCGGATCCTCCGCCTCGAGGTCCTTCAGGAGCGGCTGCGAGGCGTACCCCATCCCGACCCCGATCATCCGCTCGTAGCTCCACGCCCCCTGCACCGCCAGCAGGCGAAGGAGGGCGCGTCCGCGCCCCCTCATGCGAGAGTCCCGAAGCCGACGACCACCAGCACCCCGGTGGCCACGCCAAGCCCCAGCCACGCGAGGCGGCGGCCCCGTCCCGCGGTACGAAGCGCGCCGTGCAGCGCCGACGCCAGCCCGACGCCCACGAGGACCGGCGTCAACAGCGGGGACATCCACTCCAGTCGCATCCAGTTCATCAGCGCGAGGGCCAGCAGCAACCCGAGCGCGGTGACCCCCGCGCTCCGCGCGGCGTCGCGCGCGATACCCGCCCACTGGAGGCGCCGGATCGCGGCCCCGGAGCCGGTGTTGAGCTCCTCGGTCAGTCGATGCACATGCCGGGCGTTCGCGTGCCGCAGCCAGTCGAGGGTCCGGGCCGCGACCAGCGCGACGACCAGCCCGAGCAGGACCCCCACCCCGGTCCCGAGGACGGGGGGAAGGAAGGCGGCGGCGGCTACGGCACCCACCGCGGCGGGGCCGTACTCGGGATACCTGCTCGCGCCGACGGGAAGCACGTCCAGCGCGAAGAGCTCCAGGACGGCCCCGACCCGGAGCCCGGCCTCGACGTCGCCCACCAGCCACCCGGCCACCGCACCAGCCACCAGCGGTCGCGACAGCAGGCCCTGCGGCACGCTGACCAGGTCCAGTCCGACGATCGTGCCCCACCCCAACAGCGCGCCGAGCAGCAGCAGCAGGTGCTCGGGATTCATGCCAGCGACTCGAGCCCGACGGCTCCCGCCCCCGGCACGTCCTCGGCGGACACCTCCACGCCGGCGGCGCGGAGCCGCTGCAGCTGGGCGAGCTCGTCGTCCGTCAGGAAGAGGTACGGCAGGCGCTCGGTTCGCCCATCGCGGTAGTGAATACCGCCAAGGTTCACGGCGGGAGGATGGGGAACGTCGGCGAGAAGCCGGGCCATGGTCTCGATGGAGCCGGTGAGGATGAGGACGGCGAGCGGTCCGCGCTGCCACTCGGGCAGCCGCCGGCGAGCCTGCTCCGTGCTCACGAACTCCACCTGCAGCTCCGGCGGGACCGCCATCCGGTAGAGATCCTGCTCCCAGGCGCTCGCGGCCACGTCGTCGTCGACCAGCACGATGTCGCCGATGCCAAGGCTGCGCGCCCAGCCGAGCACCACCTGCCCGTGGATCAGGCGATCATCGATACGACAGAGGCGGATCGGCATCAGGGCGCCTTGATGGCCCGTTCCCCGGTGGCGACGGCGCGCGCCACCGCTTCCCCCGGCGTCTCGTCATGATGAAACGAAAAATCAATGAGCATCGCGAGGTTGACCCCGGTGACGACCTTCAGGTCCGGATTCTCCCGGAGCCGGCGCATCGCGGCGAAGAGACAGGAGCCGCTCGGCATGTCCACGAAGACCACCGCCGGCACGCCGCCGACGGCCCCGGCGATCCGCGCCTCGATGGTGCCGGGATCGCAGCCGGTGTTGGAGACTGGGACGAGCCGGCCCGTCAGGCCGGTGATCTGCTCTGCCGCGGTGACGAACGCCGCGGCCAGGGCGCCATGACAGACCACGACCCCGCGCAGCCCCTCACTCATAGTCTTCCTGCAGGTATTCCCGGATGCCACGCTGTTCCTTCATCCGCCGGATGAGGCGCTCGTTGAAGGCCGCGGCCACATCCACGCCCGAGTAGCGAAGGAGATGCATCATCGCCACCACCTCGGAGATCACCGTCAGGTTCTTGCCGGGGTTCAGCGGGACGATCACCTTCGGCACCTTCACGTCGAGAATCTCCACGTCCTGCTGCCCCAGGCCGGTGCGCTCCGCCTCCTGGGCGTGCTCCCAGTCCTCGAGCTGCACGACGACCTCGATGCGCTTCTGCTGCCGGATGGCTCGCACGCCGAAGAGGGCGGAGATGTCCACGAGGCCGATCCCGCGAATTTCCATGTGGTGCTGAGCGAGCTCGTGGCCCTTGCCGATCAGGACCCCGCTGCCACGGCGGGACACCTGCACCACGTCGTCGGCCACCAGTCGGTGGCCCCGTTCCACCAGGTCGAGGACGCACTCGCTCTTGCCGATGCCGGAGCGGCCGATGAACAGCAGCCCGACGCCGTAGACGTCCGCCAGGGAGCCATGCAGCGTCGTCCGGGGCGCGAAGGCCTCTTCCAGGACCGGCTTGATGCGCCGGTAGAACTCCGCGGTCTTGAGCTGCGTGCGCACCACGGGCACCTGGCGCCGTTCCGCGAGCTCCATCATTTCCGCCGGGACGGGGAGCCCCTTGGTGACGAAGATGACGGGGAGTTCGAACGCGAAGAGCGACTCCAGCGCCGACTGGCGGGCCGCCGGATCGAGCGAGCCGAGGTACGTGATCTCGGTCTCGCCGAACACGTGGATGCGCTGCGCGATGAAACGGTTGGTAAACCCCGCCAGCGCCAGGCCCGGGCTCGCGACCTCGGAGTCCGGGAGGAAGCGGTCCAGCCCGAGCGCCCCGGTCAGGCTCTCGAGCTGGAGGACCTCACCGCTTCCTTCGATCAGGTCGCGGAGGCGGAGCGTCACACGTTGTCCAGTTCGGTCGACTTGCGGTCGCGGAGCCGGCGGGTGCCGGGTTTCTCGAGCTGCCGGCGAAGGCGGGCCTCCGCCTGGTCGAGCGCGGAGCGATGGTCGTCGCCACGGCCCGTGGAGAGAATCGGCTCCTGGCCGGACGCGAGCAGCCGGAGCTCGGCGGTCGGCACGCCCGCCTCGACGTCAAAGAGCACGCTGATCTCGGATGGCCGTCCGGCACGGGCCTCGAGGCGGTCGGCAATTTCCTGGGCGCGTTCGCGCAGCAGTTCGGTCAGGTCGCAGTGGCGGGCGGTGAGTGTAACGGGCATGCATCCCCCCGTGAAGTTGACGGGTCAGCGGCCGGCGAGTGCCCGGAGATGGGACTCGGTGAGATCGGCCGCACGCTCCCAGGAATGAGACTCGGCAAACCGGCGTCCGGCCATGCCCAACTGCTCGACAAGGGCCGGGTTCGCAGCAAGATCCAGCATTCGGGCGGCGAGTGCGGCGGGGTCCCCATGGGGAACCAGGTACCCGGTCTCCCCCGGCCGCACCGAGTCCCGGAGGCCGGGACTGTCGGAGGCCAGGGAGGGGGTCCCGCACGCTGCCGCCTCCACAACGGTAATACCCCACCCCTCCTTGGGCGAAGGGAAGAGATTGCCCCAGGTGCGCCGGAGCAATTCCAGCTTGCGCTCCTCCGAGACGAATCCGTGAAACCGAACCGCGTCGGTCAGCCCAAGCCCGGCGGCCAGCGCCTCGAGCCGCGGGCGGTCGTCCCCAGACCCCGCGATGTCCAGCGTCAGCTCGGGGCGCGTCTTCCGCGCCACCGCCAGCGCCCGGACGGCCAGGTCCACGCCCTTGTATCGCTTGAGCCGCCCCACGTAGAGGAACGAAGGAGGGCTGGTGCGGCGCGCCGCCGGGTCAGGATGAAACAGCACCGTGTCCACGCCCGGATGGATGACCCGGATTCGGTCGGCCGGCACGCCACGCGCCACCAGGTCGTCGCGGGTGCTCTCGCTGATGGCCTCAAAGTCCGCCCGGCGATATCCCCACGGAATCGGTCGCTCGGCCAGCCAGACCGTGGCCGCCATCGGCCAGGGCGCCTCCTGGAAGGCGGTGGTGCCGAAGAGGTGCGGCACCAGGACGCAGAACGGACGGTCGGTGAGTCCCGCAAGGAACAGGGGCAGCTTGTTGATGTCCTCCACCACGACATCAGGCGGTTCCGCCGCCAGGGCCCGGCGCACTGCCCCCCGCGCCGCGAGCGCGAAGGTGTTCCGGCCCGCCACCCGCGTGACCTCGATGCCGTCCACGATGTCCGTGGGCGCGCAGCCCGGCCAGCCGGAACAGATCAGGCGCACCCGGTGCCCGCGCCCCGCGATCCGCCGGAAGATCTCGAACAGGTGAATTTCCGCCCCGCCCGCCAGGGGGTTGAGCCGGTCGAGCCAGTTGACGACGAGGAGGTTCACAACCGGCCGAGCGAGTGCGCGATCCGGTCGAGCACCCCGTTGACGAACGCCGGTGTCTTCGGCCCGCCGAACCACTGGGCCAGCCGGATGGCCTCGTCGATGACGACCTTCGGCGGCGTCTCCCCGAGTTCCAGTTCGTGGATGCCGAGCCGGAGGATGATGCGCTCCACCACCCCGATGCGCTCGACCCGCCAGTTGTCCGCGGCATCTCGGATCCGGCGATCGAGCGACGCCTGGTTGGCGACGACGCCGCTCGCCAGCAGTTCCGCCCCGTCGAGGGCGCGTTCCGGTCCGGTGAGCCGCGCCAGGCCCTGCATCGCGGCCGCCGGACCGGTCCCGGTCAGTTCGCAGGCGTAGAGCAGCTGCAGGGCACGCGCCCGGGCGCGGGTCTCAGGTCGGAGCATCGGCTCTCCTGATCCGTGCGAGCGCGTCGGCCGCGGTGATGGCCGCTTCAGCCGCCTCGTAGCCCTTGTTGCCCGCCGCGCCCCCGGCCCGCTCGAGCGCCTGGTCCATGGTGTCCACGGTCAGCAGGCCAAACCCGACCGGCAGCACGTGCGTGCGGGCGACCGTGCCGAGTCCGCGCGTGGTTTCCCCCGCGACGAACTCGAAGTGGGGCGTGCCGCCGCGAACCACGGCGCCGAGGGCGATGAGGCAGGCGTACTGGCCGGCGCGGGCGAGCTCTTCCGCGAGCATCGGCAGTTCGAACGCTCCCGAGACCCAGAAGACGTCCACATGCCGGTCAGCGATGCGGGCGTCCCGGCAGCAGTGACGGGCCCCCTCGAGGAGGCGGCTCGTCACGAGCTCGTTGTAGCGGCTCACCAGGATGGCGATGCGGCCGACCGGGCCGAGTCGACCGGTGTATTCAGGCATGGGGCTCAGTGGGCCAGAAGGTGGCCGAGCTTGTCGCGCTTGGTGGCGAGATAGTCGGTGTTCTCACGGGTGTGGTCGATCAGCAACGGCACCCGCTCGGTGATCTCGAGCCCGTAGCCCTCGACCCCCACCAGCTTGCGCGGATTGTTGGTCAGGATGCGGATGGTGGTCAGGCCAAGGTCGCGGAGGATCTGCGCGCCGATGCCGTAGTTCCGGAGGTCCGGCGCAAACCCGAGGCGCTCGTTGGCCTCGACGGTGTCGTCGCCGCCGTCCTGCAGCGCATAGGCCCGGAGCTTGTTCAGGAGCCCGATCCCCCGCCCTTCCTGGTCGAGGTAGACGATGACCCCCGCGCCGGCCGCGACGACCTGCCGCATCGCGGCGTGCAGCTGCGCCCCGCAGTCGCACCGCTGCGAGCCGAAGACGTCGCCGGTGAGGCACTTCGAGTGCATGCGCACCAGCACGTTGGGCGCCCCCTCCACGTCGCCATGCACCAGCGCGACGTGCTCGGCGTCGTCCACGTCGTTGCGGTAGCCGATCACGCGAAACTCGCCGTAGTCCGTGGGCAGCCGCGCAGTGGCCACCCGGTGCACCAGCCGCTCCTTCTGGAGGCGGTAGGCCACGAGGTCGGCCACGGTGACGTATGTCAGCCGGTGCTGGGCCGCGAAGACCTCCAGTTCGGGCCGGCGCGCCATGGTGCCGTCGGTATTGAGGATCTCGCAAATCACCCCCGCGGGCGCGAGCCCGGCCAGGCGCGCGAGATCGACGCTCGCCTCCGTCTGTCCGACGCGCTGCAGGACACCGCCCGGCCGGGCGCGCAGGGGGAAGATGTGCCCGGGGCGCCGCAGGTCCGCCGGGACCGTGGCCGGGTTGATGGCCACATGGATCGTCGCGGCGCGGTCGGCGGCCGAAATCCCGGTGGTGACGCCGAAGCGGCGCTCGGCGTCGATGCTGACCGTGAACGCCGTGCTCAGGGCCTCGGTATTGTGCTCCGCCATCTGGGGGAGGCCCAGCTGGTCGCACCGCTCGCCGGTCAGGGCCAGGCAGATGAGTCCCCGCCCGTGCAGCGCCATGAAATTGACCATCTCGGGCGTGACGAGTTCCGCGGCGCAGACGAGGTCGCCCTCGTTTTCGCGGTTCTCGTCGTCCGCCACGATGATGATCTTGCCGTTGCGCAGGTCCTCGATGGCCTGCTCGATCTTTGCGAACATCATGCAAGCTTTCCGCGGCGCGACAGCCACGCCGCCACATATTTGCCGATCGTGTCGCCCTCGAGGTGGACCTGGTCGCCGACCTGGCGATCACCAAGGGTCGTGTGCTGCAAGGTAAATGGTATCAGCGACACCTGGACCACGTTGCGCCCCCGCAGGGCGTTGACTGTCAGGCTGACGCCGTCCACCGTGATCGACCCGAGCGGAATCGACGCCTCGGCCACCGCCGCCGGCACGGTGAGGTCCATCAGCAGGGCGTCGGACTTCCAGGCGAGGCGGCGCACCGTCCCGACCCCGTCCACGTGACCCTGCACGAGGTGGCCGCCGAGGCGGTCCCCCGCGCGCAGCGCGCGCTCGAGATTGACTCGCCGACCGGCGCGATACCCCCCGAAGCCAGTGCGCTCGAGGCTGGTCGCGATGACATGGACCGCGAAGGCACCCTTCAAGCGCTGAGCCACCGTCAGGCAGGCGCCGTCCACCGCGATGCTCTCCCCCAGGGCGAGTCCCCGCCATGGCGCCCGGATGGTCAGGACGCGTCCGCCGTCCCTGGCCCGGGCGGACTGGACGGTGCCGACCGCAGTGACCAGCCCGGTGAACATCAGCCCCGGTCCGCCACCAGCAGCGTGTCGGCGCCCAGCGCACGGCGCTCCACGACGTCCCACCGCTCCACCGTGGCGAGCTCGACCCCCGGCATCCCGGCGACGGCCGGCACGGCCCCATCGCCAAGCCAGATCGGGCTCTGGATCCAGTAGTAGCGGTCCACCAATCCCTCCCGGAGCAAGGCCCCTGCCAGCTGCCCCCCGCCCTCGACGAGCAGCGAGCCGACGCCCAGTTGGCTGAGTTCGCGCAGCCCGTGCTGCAGGCTGCTGGTGCGCAGCAGCCGGGCGCCCGTCGCTTCGATCGCCTCCGCCCGTTCGCTGGACAGCAAGGGGCCGGCCACAACGGCGGTCGGCAGTTCCCGGGCCGTCCGCAACAGCTCGAGCGACGTCGGCAGGTTGCCGGTCTGGTCGAAGACGACCCGGAGCGGCGCGCTCCGCGGCTCGACCGCGCCCCGCACCGTCAGTGACGGATCGTCGGCCCGCGCGGTTGCGCCCCCGACGCCGATCGCGTCCATCCCCGCCCGGAGCCAGTGCACGTAGTCCCGGGCCTCTTCACCGGAGATCCAGCGCGACCGCCCGAGGCGGTCGGCAATTCGCCCGTCCAGCGAAGTGGCCAGCTTGAGCGCCACCCACGGGCGCTCGAGGCCGCGCCAGCGGGCGAGGAAGCCGGCGTTCTGGATCGCAGCGGCGGCTCGACCCACGCCCCCCTCGACCACCACTTCAGCCGCGCGCAACCGCTCTGCCCCGCCCCCGGCCTGCGGGTTCGGATCCTCCAGCGCAAAAACGACCCGCGCAACGCCGGCGGCCAGAATCGCCTCGGTGCAGGGCGGCTGCTTGCCGTGGTGGCGGCATGGCTCCAGCGAGACCACGAGCGTCCCGCCACGGGCCCGGTCGCCGGCGGCCGCGAGCGCTGCGCGCTCCGCGT
>DAOLIZ010000009.1:0-33477 GCA_035328285.1 Gemmatimonadales bacterium | reverse complement strand
GCGGGCGGCAGCGCGTCCGCCACCCGCAGCAGGCCGGCCACCGCCGCGGCCGAATCGCCACGGGCCAGCGTCAGGAGTGCCGACCCGAGGGCCGGCAGCGAGTCCGCCTCGATCGGCTGGATCAGCGTGAGCAGGGCCGTGCGCGCCGTCGCTTCCTCCCGCGTACCGGCAAAGGGGCCCGCCGAGCGAAGCGCGGTGGAGGCGCCGGCCAGATCGCCGCGATAGAGGCGAATGCGCCCGCTCACGGCCAGCCCCTCCACGGTGCTGTCGCTGGCCAGGACCGCGTCCGCCCGTTCGAGGTTTCCCTGCTGGATCCACCCCTCGGCCACCTGGAGCGTGAGGCGCTCCGCGTTCTCCTCGCCGAGATTCCGGCGCAGGGCGTCAAGCTGCCGCTGCGCCTCGTCCATTTGCCCTTCCTGCACGAGCACCGTCACGAGGGTCGCCGCCGCGCTGGCTGCCATGTCGGGTGGCGCGCTGCCGTCACTGGCCAGGGTGCCGAGCATCCGCCGTGCGGACGACGCGTCCCCGCCATCGGCGTAGGCCCGGGCCGCCTCGAGACGAAGCCGTGACGCGCCGCTGCCGATGGTCCGATCCGCAAGCTGCTCGAGCGCCTGGCCGCGCACGGTGGCCGCCTCCGGGCCCCCGACACCGCGAGCCGCATCGAGGAACTGCCGCAATGCGTCCACCGACTGCGGCTGGCTCTCGGGCAGGCTGCTCATCAGTTGCGCGTACGCTGCGGCCGGTTGACCCCATTGGATCGCGAGTTCGGCTCCGAGGCGCCGGGCAGCAGGATTGCCCTTCGCCAGCTGCCGGAGGATGCGCTCCTGTTCCGCCTGCGGCGCCCGAAGCAGGGCGTTGCGCGCAGTGAGGCGGTACCCGGGATACCTGTCCACGGCGAGCGCCCACTCCCGGGCGGCCTCCTCCCAGTTGTTCTGCGCCCCGGCGAGCAGCGCCATCTCCCCGGCCAGGGCCGCCGGATCGCCCAGCTGCTCCCGCCCTGCCAGGTAGGCCCGGCGCGCGCCATTTCCGTCCCGTTGGCCGAGGAGGGTGTTGCCCCATTCCCGATAGGGGACCTCGCTGCCCGGCTCCATCGCCGCCCATCGCCGTGCCACGCTCGCCACGCTGTCGGGGCGGTTGGCCGCCGCCCAGCCACGCATCGCGATGGAGTACGCGGCGGTGATCGCCGGATCGCTCGCCAGCAGTGCCTCCGCGGGCAATGCCAGCTCCGCCTCCCGGCGAAGCGGTCCGAGGGAGCGCTCGAGTCCGAGGAGGGCGGAAAGGTTGTCGGGGTACTGGCGCAGGATCTGCGCATAGGCGGCGGCCGCCGCCGCGAAGTCGCTGCGCCGCTCCAGCTCGTAGGCGCGCGTCATGGCCTCGGTCTGGCCGGCTGCCCGCCCGGCCATCCCGACGAGGAGGAGCAGTCCCAGGAAGGTGCGCCTCACGGTGCCGGCCGCTCCGTCAGGCGCCTGAAGTACTCGAGCACCATGCGCCGATCTTCCGGCGAGAGCCCCTGGAGCTGCTCCCAGGTCGGCAGGCGCACCCGTCCGCCGTCGCCTTCCAGTTCGGTTCTGAGCGCAGGCGGCAGCCGGACCTCGTCCTGGTTTCCGGTCGTGCTCTGCCGTTCCTTCTGGTCGTCCCGCTCCTCGCCCTGCAGCGTCCGCCCGGCGTCGAGCATGCGACGGAAGAGGCGCTCCTGCCGTTCCACGGTCCGCCGGTCAAGTCGCCCGGCCTCCATCTGGCGCGCCAGGTCCCGCGCCTCGCCCGCCAACTCCCCTGCCCCGTCCGACTGGGTCTCCGCACGAAGCCGCTCGAGTTGCTCGGCGAGCGCCCGCTGCTGTTCCGAGAGCCGGCGGATCTGCTCCTGCATCGACCCGTTCCCCACCATGGGCAGCATCTGGGCGCCCTGCTGGCTCAGCTGGCCCTGCTGCTGCGCCATCTGGTTCATGCGCGCCATGGCCTCCGCGAGCCCCGAGCCTGAGCCGGACCCGGAGACATCGCCCCGTGCGCGCGACATCTGGTAGGCCGCGGCGTTGAGGGCATCGACCGCCTCCCCCGCGCGTCCCGTGGCGTCACGCTGTCCGGGCACCGCGGTGGAGAGCGCTTCCAGCGCCCCCTGCATCTGACGCCTGGCGGCTTCCAGCGTCGACCCGATCTGGGGCGAGACCAGCGCATTCTCCCCAGACACCTGTTTGTACTGCTCCGTCAACTTGCCAACCCCCTCCTCCACCGCGGCCTGCTGGGCCCTGAAGTTCGACGGAGACTCGCCGTTCCGGAGCGCCTCGGTGATGGCGAGCTGCCGGTCGGCCAGCCGGCTCGTCTCGGCCATCATCTGGTCGATCGCGGCCACCACCTCCGCCTTCCACTCGCCCTGCACATCCTTTCGCTGCTCTTCCAGCGTCTTGCCAAGCGACTGCAGCTTCTGCTCGGCCTGCTTCCCCTGCTGCCTGGCGTCCTGCGGCTTCCCCTGCTTCGCCGAGGCGGCAGCCTGGTCCATCTGCTCCGCCGCCTCGGTCGCCGCGTCGGCCGACGCCTCCATCCGGTCCGCCTGCTCGCCCTGCTGCATCTGGTCCAGGTTCTGCGCCGCCTTCATGAGCGCGGAAGCGAGCGAATCGGCGCGCTCCGCCAGCGCCTCCTCCTGCTCGGCGCTCCGTGCCGCGTCGGCCTGGTCCACGGCCTCGTTCCAGCGGCGCTGTTCCTGCTCGAGGTCGCGCGCTTCCGCCTCCAGGTTGGCCATCTCCCCTTCCATGGCGGCGCGCTCGAACAGCTTTTGGCTGCGCTCCAGCGCTTCCTTGAGCTGGCGCTGCGCCTCGGCCAGGTCTTCGAGCGCCTGCCGCGATCGTGCCGCGTCCAGCTGGCTCAGCGCCTGCCGCAACTCTTCCAGCTGCTGCCGCATTTCCGGTGTCAGCGCCCGGTCAAGCTGTTCGGCGATCTCCTGCATCCGGCGCTGGAACTCGGGATCCTGGGTCCCGGTCTCTGCCGCGGCGCGCTGGAGGTCCTCGATGGCCGCCCGCGTCTCCTCGGCCTGGCGAACCAGCGCTTCCTGTTGGCGCGCCACGGCCTCGGCCCGCTTCGCCTCCTCGAACGACATGGAGGCCGCCTCGCGGCGACCCGACTGCTCCGAGGTCGAGCGGGACGCCTCGCGCGAGAGATCCTCGGTCTGCCGCTGCAGCTGCTTGCTGGCCGCGGCCAGCGAATCGAGCTGCGCGCCGACCGACTCGGTCGCCGACCGCTCCGCCGCGCGCACCTCGGCCATCGTCGGCAGGCGAAGCACATACTCCGGTGACCGTCCCGTCCGTCCCCTCGGCGCGTTGTCGATCGCGACAGCGTAGTACCGGACGGTGTCGCCCGGCAGGAGTGACCGGCCCTCGAGATCGAACAGGTAGGGGACGATGAGACGGTCGGGCGCCCCCTCCGGCACCGGGATCAGGTCCCGTCGTTCGGGATCCTCCGTGCCGAACCGGCTGATCCGCCGGCTCACGATGGCGAGCGAGGTCACGCCGTGGTCATCGCGCGCATCGACGACCATCGGCACCCGAAGGCCGAGCGGGGCCAGGGTATCGGCCCCCGGCACCGGAATGCCGACCACCGGAGCGCTGTCCGGCGCGATCAGCAAGTGAAGCACCCCGTCGTTGCCAGCGAGCGGGGTACCGCTGGCGGTGGTCAGGTCCAGTCGATAGGCGCCCGACGACAGCGGGACGGTACGTCCGCTGAACCGGCCGCCGGCGACATCGAGCGAGACTGCCACCCGGGGACCCACCAGCTCCGCTGCGGTGAGCGGCGCCGTGGCCTCACCCTCCACCACCAGCCTCGTCCCTTCGGGGAGCACGATGGAGTCGGGGCCGAACGAGAGCGATTCGTCCTCGAGGCCGAGGTACCGGGGATACTGCGCGGTCACGGTCACCGACCCGAGAAAAGCCGGCATTCTCACTGTCACGTGCAGCGTGTCGGAGGCGCGTCCGCCGCTGGTCGCCCGGACGAAGAGGTCGGCGGTCAGCGGGCCGGAGCCGATCGTAGCCTCACCGACCGAGTCCAGCGCCACCTCCTCGGCCCGCCACGTCTCACCCGGCGCGCGACGCCAGAGGGTGGCGGTCCGGCGGCCGGGGGCCCGCAGGCGAAGCGCCACCTCCTCGCCGCGATTCACCGCGAGTTCGGACGCGTCGACCCGCACTGCGCCCGTGGCGAGCGCCCAGGCGTCCGCCGGGTGCCAGAGCATGCGCACCGGCGCGCGGGCAGGCCCCACCCCGACCAGCCCCGCCGCCCCGAGCGCCAGGGCGATCAGCGCCACCCTGTTGGACTTCCCGATCTGTGCAGTCAGGGGGGCTAGCGCGGCGGGACCGCGGGAGGCGAGGTCCGACGCCACGGCACGGTCGGCGGCAAGGTGGAGATCCGCGCTCCCCCCGTCGGCCGCCTCGGCAAGCATCCCGGTCAGCGCGCCAAGCCGCCAGGCACCATCGAACTCCAGGCGCCGCGCCAGCGTGGGGACGCGGAGGGCCTGCGCGCGGCGCACCGAGAGGGACGCCACTGCGACCGCCACCGTGACCGCCACCGCCCAGGCCATTGGGACCCACCAGAGGGATTCCACGACGCCGAGCCGGGCGAGCCACGCCGCCGCCCCCAGCACGAGCAGCAGGGTAGCGAGCACGAGCATTCCGCCGCCGGTCATCGCTCGCCGGGCGAGGGGGGCGACGAGTCGCTCGAGTGCGGCCCGGGTTGCGCCGCGAGTCACTGCCCGGTCCCCACGGCGTAGGCCACCAGGTTCACTCCCATGCGGAGCGCCGACTCCCGGACCGCCGGGTCATCCTTGTGGACCTCGGGGTCTTCCCACCCGTCGCCCAGGTCGGATTGATAGGTGTAGAACACCGCCAGCCGGCCGTCGAGGAAGATCCCGAACCCCTGCGCCGGCTTCCCGTCGTGCTCGTGAATCTTCGGCACGCCGTGCGGGAACTGGTACACGAGGTTGTAGATCGGGTGGTCGAGCGGCACCTCTTCCAGCGGCCGGTCGGGAAAGAGGCGTGCGATCTCGCGCCGGAACGACTCGTCCATGCCGTAGTTGTCGTCGGCGTGGAGGAAGCCCCCCTGCAGGAGATAGCGCCGGAGGGTGACGAGGTCCTGGTCGCTGAAGCGCACGTTGCCGTGCCCCGTCATGTACAGATAGGGCACGTCCCAGAGCGCCGGCGAGGAGAGGGTAACCACCCGTTCCCGGGCGGCGGTCTGCAGGTCGGTGCGGGCCCGCACCGCGGCGAGCAGGTTGGGCAGGCTCGACGGGTTCGCGTACCAGTCGCCTCCGCCATCGTACTGGAGCCGACCGATGACAATGCCCGGCTCCTCCTGGGCGCCGAGCGTGGCGGCCCCGGACAGGGAGCAGAGGGCGAGTATCAGCAGGCGAAGGCTCCGCTGCGGGAGCCTGAAGGACTTCACGGGAGCTCCATGACCAGGCGATACACCTCATTACGGCCGAGCCCGCTCGATTCCGTCAACCGGCGGACCACGTCCTTCCGGCTCAGCCCCTCGGCCAGGAGGGCCGCGGCGTCGACCCGGATGGCCTCCAGGTCGGGCGCGGAATCCGGTCCGGTGAGGGCGCCGGCGAGGACCAGGGTGATTTCCCCCTTTGGCGGGTGCGCCTCATACCACTCCGCCAGTTCAGGGAGGGTGCCCTCCCGAAATTCCTCGTGGAGCTTGGTCAGCTCCCGGGCGACCACCGCCCGCCGCTCCGGTCCGCAGAGTTCCGCGAGGTCGCGCAACAGCGCCACCAGCCGGGGGGGCGCCTCGTAGAACACGACGGTCCACGGCTCGGCGGCGGCTCGAGCGAGTTCCTCGCGCCGGTCACGACCCTTCCGGGCCGGAAACCCCAGGAAGAGGTATCGGTCGGCCGGTAGTCCAGCCGCGGACAGCGCGGTGGCGACCGCGGATGGTCCGGGAATGGGGACGACCGGCCGCCCCGCGGCGCGCACCCCGGCCACCAGCCTGGCGCCCGGGTCGCTGATCCCCGGTGTGCCGGCGTCGGTGACCAGTGCGACCGCCTGCCCCGCCTCGAGCAGGGCGAGGATCGGAGCCACATGGCTCGCCTCGCTGTGGGCATGCACGCTGATCAGCCGCGGGGCCGCGCCGATATGCTGCAGCAGCGTGCGGCTCCGCCGGGTGTCCTCGGCGGCCACCACGTCGACCTCCCGGAGGATATCGGTGGCGCGGGTGGTCAGGTCTCCGAGGTGTCCGAGGGGGGTGGCGACAACGTAGAGCGTGCCGGGAGTTACCAGGTGAGACTCCAGGGAAAATGCGAGTAGTAGCCCGCGGCCTGCAGGAGATGGCGCTGTTCCCGCGTCGCATGCTGGAGGATCTGCGGTCCCGACCCCGGCGAGACGACCTCGACCTCGGTGAGGAGCGCCCCGGTCCAGGCGGCCAGGTCCGCCGTCAGTTCGCTGGCGGGAATCGCCACCATGGAGGGATCCCCGCCATTCGAGGGGAGGAGATGGGCAAGCGCCGCGTGTCCGGGCAGCAGCCGTTCGGTGACCCGATCCACCCGGCGCAGGCCGTCACCCGGAAGTTCCGCCTCGATCGCCGCGGAAATCCGGGTGAAGAGCTCCCGGTACATGCGCACCTGCGACGGCAGGGCCTGCGCCGGGAGCCCGGCCGCTGGCGGAACGCCGCAGACGGAGAGCGCCGGCCGTATCCCCTCGGCGTCGGGCTGGAAGATCCCCTCGATATACGCCGGGAGCGGCATGGACTCCGGCCGCGCGTAGAAATACCCGCCGGTAAACTTGCCGCGGTCAAACTGGAGGTAGTTGACCCGGCCGTTCGAAATGATCTCGAGGCCGCCGGTCAGCGATTCCTCCACCACGCGCGGGAAGATGAGCTCGGGATGCTTCGAATCGACCACCCAGGGCTCTGCCGGCGCGGCGCACGCCTGGTACATCCACTCCAGCTGGGCGAGCGGGGCCGCGCAATAGGCGGCCTCCGCCCGCTCCGGTTCGGCCTTGAGGCGGCGCACCGCTTCGGCAATGGGCAGCACCGACCGCTGGCCCGCGCCGATGCCGGTGGCCGTGACCAGCTCCCCCTGCCGGAAGTACAGGATGATCAGCTCGTCGGGGAGATAGCCGAGGAAGTAGGCGTCCACCTTCCCGTCGCGGTCGCGCTTGGCGAAGGAGAGGAGATTGTCGAGATGGAGATAGATGAGCCGGGTGCGGGCAAGCAGGGTGTCCGACGCCGGAAAGGCGACGTCGCTCAGCCGGATGGCGGAGTGAAGCAGACGGGTGCCGCTGACGCGCATAGACCCTCGGCGGGACGGGCCGCCCGGATGGGCGGCCCGGGACGCGGCGCCTACGCCGCGAGGTGGTGCTGAATCTTCGACGCGATGGCCGGCTTGGGCACCGCGCCGATCACGGTGTCCACATGCTTTCCGTCCTTGAAGAAGAGCAGCGCCGGAATGGACCGGATGTTGAACCGTGCCGCCACCCGCTGGTTCGCATCCACATCCAGCTTGGTGATCCGGACCTTGCCGGTGTATTCCGCGGCCAGCTGCTCCAGCGACGGCGCGATGACCTGGCACGGTCCGCACCAGGCGGCCCAGAAATCCACCAGCACCAGTCCCTTGTGCTGTTCCACTTCGGAAGCGAAGGTGCTCTCGGTTACGTCAATCGTGTTCTGCCCCATGTGCGTCCACCCTCTCAGAGTACGGCGGGATGCGCGGTCGCGCGCCCCGGAGTTAAGTTGATGCCATCTACCCTGCCACGCCGGAGTCTCCGTGCCGGATGCCCCACGCATCGCCCACATCGGGATCGCGGTCGAAAGCCTCGACGAGGCCCTGCACTTCTATCGTGACGTCCTCGGCCTGACGCCGCATCCGCCCGAGGTGGCCGACGGCGCCACCATCGTTTCGCTCCCCTTCGGCGAGTCGGAAGTCGAATTGCTCGAGGCACGGGACGCCGACTCGCCCATCGCGAAGTTCATCGCGCGCCGCGGCCCCGGCATCCACCACGTCTGCTATCGCGTGCCCGACCTCGACGCCGCCCTCCGGCAGGCCCGTGCGGCCGGCTACCGCCTGGTCGACGAGACGCCGCGGACCGGCGCGGGCGGCTGCCGGATCGCCTTCCTGCACCCCAAGTCCACCGCCGGCATCCTCATCGAGCTCACGGAGTGACCGACACCGGGGCGGGCGGAGCTACATCGGGTTGCCCTGGTCGTCGCACGGCCGGCCCGGTGTGGCGGCCATCGTGACGTCGACATTCTGGACCAGGTACTGGTCCTTCCACTTCCCGACGATGAACGGCACGGAGTTCTGGCACTTGCCCACGAACATGCGCATCGTCACCATGACCTGGTCCGGGTGCCCGTCCACCGTCCCGAGGCCGACCACCTTGGCCGAGTCGTTGGTCAGGTACTTCTGCAGCACGCGGATGCGCTTCTCATAATCCGGCGGCTGCTTGCTCGTGGCGGCCGGGCCGGAGGAGCCGCCCCAATAGGTCGCCATGAGCGTCAGGTTGGTGTCCCGGGCCGCGGAAAGAAACGCCTTCACCGTCGTTTCCGGAGAGCGGTTCGACATCGGGGTGCCGCTGCCGCCGCCACTGCCGCCGGCGCACGCGGCGACGAGCAGTACACAGGGAATCCAGCGCAGTGTCACGGGCGTTCCGCCTTGTGAAAGTGGACTGCCCCAAACGTAAACCGCGCGCGGAGTGCGAGCAATGACACCACCCAGGCTCTACGTCAACATCGACCATGTCGCCACCGTCCGCGAGGCGCGGCGGACCGACGAGCCTGAGCCACTCGCTGCGGCGCGCGCCGCGATGGCGGGCGGGGCCGACGGCATCACCGTGCACCTTCGCGAGGACCGCCGGCACATCCAGGACGCGGACGTGATCGCGATTGCCGAGCAGCTCCCCGCCCCGCTCAATTTCGAACTGGCCCTGAGCGACGAAATCGTCGCCCTGGCCTGTCGCCTCCGCCCCCACCAGGCCACCCTCGTCCCGGAGCGCCGCGAAGAGGTGACCACCGAAGGTGGGCTCCGGGTCAGTTCCCGGGACGCCCGGCTCCGGGCCGCCATCCGGCGGCTCGACGAGGCCGGCTGCCGGGTCAGCCTCTTCATCGACCCTTCGCTTGATGTGATCGACGCCGCCAAGGACCTCGGCGTGCCCGCCATCGAACTGCACACCGGCGAGTACGCCCACCACTGGCGTGCGGGCCCCGCGGCGCTCGACGCGCTCCGCACGGCCGCCCGCCACGCCAGCGATCTCGGGCTGTCCGTTCATGCCGGGCATGGACTCACCTACTTGAACGTGCAGGACGTCGCCGCGGTTCCCGAGATCGAGGAACTCAACATCGGCCACAGCATCGTGAGCCGGGCCCTCTTCGACGGCATGGAGGGGGCGGTCCGGGAGATGAAGCGGCTGATCGGCGCCATCCGGCCCGGAAACCTTTCCCGGGAACCCCGCACACCCTAACTTGGTTCGACATGCCCAATCCCCTCGGCCCGACTGACTTCTTCGCGTTGGAGGCCGGCGAGTACCTCGAGCGGCTCGCCCGGTTGGCGGCGGCCGACGGCGGCCCGCCGCCGGAGGAGTTCGTCCGCTATGCCCGCGCCCTGCGCGGCTCGGCGCTGATGGCCAATCAGCCGGAAATCACCCGGGCGGCGGGCGCGCTCGAAGGGGTGGCCCGCGCCTTCCAGGACGGCGCCTGCGCGTGGGACGCCGCGCTGGCCGAGGTGATCGGGCAATCGGTGGACGACCTGAAGCGGCTCGTCCGTCAGGCTCGCGAGTGGACCGCCGACGACACGGCACGCGCCGACCGGCTTTCTCGCTCGCTCGAGTCGATCAGCGGCCGCCCCCCGGAGGGGAGCCGCCCGCCGACCCGAAGCCGGGGCGAACTGAACGCCGGCGTGCGCGCCTTCGTGGCCCGCGAGGGGGCCCTGGTGGCCAGTGCGCTCGACCGCGCCGCGCGCGCGCTCGAGGCCGACCCGGCCGCGCGCGATCCGCTCCACAATATCCTGAAGCGGATGCAGTCCCTGCGGGGCCTCGCGGCGCTGACCGACCTGGCGCCCCTGCCCGAGCTGCTCGACAGCCTGGAAATGGCCGTCGGCCAGCTGCTGCGCGCCGCCGCTCCCCCGAAGGGGGTGAGCGAGGTGTTTGCGGCGGCCGCGCAGGCGCTCACCCGGGCCTCCCGCGACGTCGCCGACCAGGGGCACCCCGAACCCGATGCCACCGAGCCCCGCCACTTCGCGGCGCTGCTCATCCGTCGCCTGGCCGATGATCGCGACGTCGTGGGCATCGAGACGCTCTGCCCGGCGGGGCAGCCGAGCATCGTCCAAATGGGCACGCCACCGGACCAGCCTTCCCCCGTCACCCTCGGGTCCGTGGAACTGCTGACCCACGGCGAGTTCCTGGTCCAGGCGGCCGACGAACTCGAGCGGGTGGAATCCGATACGCAGCGCGACCTCCGCCTCTTCAACCTGACCGGGGCGCTCGAGTCCCCGCGCCTCTCCGCCGCCGCGACGATCGGGCACGGTCTCGACACCTTTGCGCGGGCCGTCCGGCTGGCCATCGTCAGCGGCAGCGCGGCCGGCGACCCCGGTGGCTTTGCCGCCGCCCTCCGCTCCGCCGGCACCCTGATCCGGGAGCTCGGGCCCCGGAGCGATCCGGAGCGGGCGTCGACGGAACTCAGTGGATTGGCGGCCATCCTCGGCCAGGCCCCGGACGACATCGTGCCGATCGAGTCGCTTGCCCCCGACGACGACATCATCCCGATCGAGGAACTGGCCCCAAGCGCCGACGCGGAGGAGCTGCCGCCCGCCGAGGCGACCGAAGACGCTTCCCTTGCGGGGAGCTTCCTGACCTTTGCGCGTCTCTCCGGCGCACGGAGCCGCACGTCGGGAAACGGCACGGCCCGAACTTCGGCGCCTCCCCCGCCGGAAACACCCGCCACCTCGGTCGAGGCCGAGGAGACCGTCGAGATCGGGACCCTTCTGTACCGCGGCGAGGCGGCCCTGCGCCGTGCCGACTCCGTGCGCCGTGATCTCTCCGACCTGCTCCGCGCCGGCGCGCAGCTCGGCAGCATCCGCCCCCTCCTCGACGAGCTGCTCGACCTCGTCCCGCTGGCCCTCGAGCAATCCGCTTGACCGGATCGCGTCACCGGGTGTGGCAGCTCGCGCTCGCCATCACCCTCTCCGCCCTGCTCCTCTGGTGGGCCTTCCGTGACGTGAACCTTGCCGAGGCGCTCGGCTATCTGCGCGCCGTCCGGCTCGGCTGGCTCCTCGCCGCGGTGCTGGTCGCCACCTCCCTCTTTCCGCTGCGGCTCGTCCGCTGGCGCCTCCTGCTCCGGCGGGAAGACGGCGCCCCCTATCCCTGGACGCCGCTCTGGCACGCGGTCGCGATGGGCTTTGCCGCCAACAACCTCCTCCCCTTCCGCGCCGGGGAGGTCGTCCGCACGGTCACCGCCAGCCGCCTCACCGGCGCCCGCCTTACCACCTCCCTCGCCTCGGTGGCCGTGGAGCGGGTGTTCGACGCCCTCACGGTGGTCGGCCTCCTGGCCGTGGCGCTGCTGATGCCGGGGATGCCCGCGGGGCTCTCGGTGGCGGGGATCCCCGTCCAGCGGGTCGCCACGACCGCCGGGCTCCTGGCCCTGGCCGCGCTGGCCTGTGCCAGCCTGGTGGTGGCGTTCCCCCGGATCGCGGAGCGGGTGGTGCGCCGGGTCATTCCGTCGGACCGGATTGCGCTGCGGCTCATCGAGGTCATCGAGGGAATCCGACAGGGGCTCGCGGTGCTCCAGTCGCCGACGCGGCTCGCCGGCGTGATCCTCTGGTCGGTGGTGCTCTGGCTGGTGAACGCCCTCTCCTTCTACCTGGCCTTCCTGGCGTTCGACCTGCCGGTGAACTACACCGGTGCGGTCGTGCTCCAGGGGATCCTCGCCTTCGGGATCGCGGTGCCCTCGGCGCCCGGCTATGTGGGGCCGTTCGAGGCGGCCATCACCGCGGTCCTCGCGCTCTACGGCATCGGTGCCAGCCAGGCGGTGGCCTACGCGGTGGGGTACCACATCACCACCTTCATCCCGATCACCGTGCTGGGCGTCTGGTCCGCCACCAGGACCGGGCTCGGTCTGTCGGCCACGGCGCGCGAGGCGCCTCCCGATGCCTGACGCCGAGGTCCGGATGCGCGCGCCCGCCAAGGCCAACCTCTTCCTGCGCGTCCTCGCCAGGGAGTCGACCGGGTACCACGGGCTGGAGACCCTCTTCTGCCTGCTGGACCTGTCCGACGAACTGGTGGCCGAACGCCGCGCCGGCGACGCGGTAAGCATCGAGGTCCGCGGCGCCGATGTCGGCCCCCCCGAACAGAACCTGGCGGTTCGCGCGGCCGATATGGTCCTCCAGGCGACAGGGCGCCGGTTCGGGGTGCACCTGACGCTCGACAAACGGATCCCGATGCAGGCGGGACTCGGCGGCGGGTCGAGCGATGCCGCCGCCGCGCTCCTCCTCACGAACCAGCTGGCCGGAAACGCCGTCCCCCGGCATGAACTGCTCCAGTTCGCCGCGAAACTCGGCAGCGACGTGCCGTTCTTCCTGAGCGAAGCGCGCCTGGCCCTGGCGTGGGGACACGGCGAGCGGATGCTGCGACTGCCCCCGCTGCCGCAGGTCCCGGCGCTGCTGCTGGTGCCGGCGGAGGGCATGCCGACGGCGGAGGCGTATGCCTTGATCGACCAGGGCGCCGAGTCCACCCGGCGCGGAGGGCTGGCGCTCGATCTGGATGCCCTGCGCGGCTGGGGCGACATCGCGCGGATGGCGGGGAACGACTTCGAGGCCGCGCTCTTTTCCCGGCGGCCAGCCCTCAAGGAAGCGTTCGAGGCCCTGGCGGGCACCCGCCCCCTGCTCTGCAGGCTGACCGGATCGGGATCGGCCTTCCTCGCCGTGTACCGGAACGCGACCGACCGCGCCGATGCGTCGATGATGCTGGGGCGGAAGCACGGCGCCCTGATCGAGGTAACCGCCGGCTGAGGGCCACCGCCGCCCTCGGTCCTTTCTCCTGCCGCCGCAATGCTTTACCTTTGGTTTCGCTGGCCCTTCGTCCAATGGCAGGACAGCAGACTTTGGATCTGCGAATGGTGGTTCGAATCCACCAGGGCCAATCCTCCCGCGCGCCGATCCTGTTGTCCCCGCACGAGTTGACTCTCCCCAGTTCGCCCGGTTAGATTTGAGGGCTCTATGGCGCCGATCTCGCTCGAACGAAGCCAGATGTTGCTCCTCAGTGGCACGGCCAACCGGCCGCTCGCCGAGGAGGTGGCGCAGCATCTGGGTCAGCCGCTCTGCAAGGTGACCGTCAAGCGGTTTGCCGACGGCGAGATCTTCGTCAAGATCGACGAAAATGTGCGCGGACGGGATGTCTACATCATCCAGCCGACCAATCCGCCGGCCGACAACCTGATGGAGCTGCTGCTCCTGATGGACGCCGCCAAGCGGGCGAGCGCGGCGCGGGTCACCCCGGTCATTCCCTACTTCGGGTATGCCCGGCAGGACCGGAAGGACCAGCCGCGGGTGGCCATCAGCGCGCGGCTGATCGCGAACATGGTGACGATGGCCGGGGCGGACCGGGTGCTGGGCATGGACTTCCACCAGCACCAGATGCAGGGGTTCTTCGACATCCCGGTGGACCACCTGTACGCGGCGCCGGCCTTCGTGAACCACTTCCGGCAGAAGCGCCTGAAGGACCCGGTGGTGGTGGCGCCGGACGTCGGCTCGGCCAAGATGGCCCGCGGGTTCGCCAAGCGGCTGAACGCCACGCTCGCCATCATCGACAAGCGGCGGCCGTCGGCCAACATCGCGGAAGTCGTCAACGTCGTCGGTGAAGTGAAGGACCGGGATTGCGTCATCCCGGACGACATGATCGACACCGCCGGCACGATGTCCGAGGCGGTGCGCGCGCTGAAGCGCCTCGGCGCCAACGATGTCTACTGCTGCGCCACCCACGCCCTGCTCTCCGGGCCGGCGGTGGAACGGCTCTCGACGTCGGGCGTCAAGGAAGTGGTGGTCACGAACACGATCGCCATTCCGCCGGAACGGCATTTCGAGCAGTTGACCGTCCTGTCGATCGCCGGCCTGCTGGCCAAGGCGATCGGCTACACCCACAGCGACCAGTCGGTCAGCTCGCTGTTTGATTGAGGGCGCCGCGTCGGCGCCCATTACCTCGAAGGATCGGACTATGGCACAACAGGTGAATCTCGCGGCGGCCTCCCGCCCTCAGACTGGAACCGGAGCCGCCCGCGCGCTCCGACGCGCGGGCCAGGTGCCGGCGGTCATTTACGGCCACGGCCGCGAGCCGGAGTCGCTCGCCATCGATGCCGGCGATCTCTCCCGCCTCCTGCCGACCATGACGGCCAGCACCATCCTGGACGTCACGGTCGACGGCCGCGCCCCGATCAAGGCGCTGCTGCGTGACCTGCAGCGCCACGCCCTGCGCTCCTCGACCATCGTGCATCTCGACCTCTACGAGATCCACGCCGACGAGGAAGTGGACGTGCGGGTGGCGATCCACCTCAACGGCGTGCCGGACGGCGTCCGGAACTTTGGCGGGGTGCTCGACTTCGCGCACCGCGACATCGAAATCCGCGTCCTGCCGGGCGACATCCCGGCGTCGATCGAGGTGGACGTGACGAACCTCGCCATCGGCCACTCGATCTTCGTGCGCGACCTCGTCCTGGCCAAGGGCGAGATCCTCGACGACGAGAACGTCGCGATCTGCACGGTCGTCGCGCCGCGGGTCGAGGAAGCGGCCGTGGCCGTCGAGGAGGACGCCACCGCCGAACCCGAGTTGATCCGGAAGCCGAAGGGCGAGGACGACGAGGACGCCGACAAGGAGTGACGCCCTGCGCGCCATCCTCGGACTCGGCAACCCGGGTCCTGAATACGAGCAGACCCGGCACAACGCCGGGTTCATCCTGGCCGATCACCTGGCACGGCGCTGGGGGTTCGGCGCGTTCCGCCGGGCGGAAGGGGCCCGCGAGGCGAGCGGCCAGCGCGACGGGACGGACATCCGGCTGATCAAGCCGACTACCTACATGAACCGGAGCGGGGCGGCACTCGCCCCGCTCCGTGCGTTTCCGGGGTTCGACCCGGCGCAGGACCTGCTGGTGCTGGTGGACGACGTGGCGCTGCCGGCCGGCCGGTTTCGGCTCCGGGGCGCCGGCTCCGCCGGGGGCCACAACGGCCTGAAGAGCATCGAGGGGGTCCTGATGCGCCAGGACTACGCCCGGCTCCGGATCGGCGTCGGCCCCCTGCCCCCCGACGGCCGCGACCTGGCGGACTTCGTCCTCGACCGGTTCACCGGCGACGAGTGGACGCTGCTGACGGACCTGCTCGACCCGATGGCAGACGCAGTGGAGTGCTGGCTGGCGGAAGGCATCGAACCGGCCATGAACCGATATAACGGAGGCTGAGTGTTGAACTTTCCTGTGCTCGCGATGGCCGGCGGCGTCTCCGGGCTCCTGATCGCGCTGTCGATCTATCTCTACCTGCGCCGGCAGCCGCGCGGCACGGACGCGATGCAGAACATCGCCACGCTGATCGAAGACGGCGCGATGGCGTTCCTCCGGCGGGAATACACCGCCCTGGCGCCCTTCCTCGTGGTCGTGGCGGGCCTGCTCTACTGGGCCATCGGCCCCTGGACCGCCGGCACCTACCTCTTCGGCGGCGTCTGCTCGATCTTCGCCGGCCTCTTCGGGATGAAGGCGGCCACCAAGGCGAATGTCCGCACCTCGGAGGCGGCGCGCACCGTCGGCCAGGGGAAGGCGCTCTTCCTGGCCTACAATGGCGGCGCCGTGATGGGCCTGGCCGTCGCCTCGCTCGGCCTGATCGGCATCGGCACCGTGACCTGGCTGGTGCTCGACCCCGCCACGGCGGACATGCTCGGCTTCAGCGCCTTCACCGAGATCCTCTCCGGCTTCGCGATGGGCGCCTCGTCGATCGCGCTCTTTGCGCGGGTCGGCGGCGGCATCTACACCAAGGCGGCGGACGTGGGCGCCGACCTCGTCGGCAAGGTCGAGGCCGGGATCCCCGAGGACGACCCGCGCAATCCCGCCACCATCGCGGACAACGTGGGCGACAACGTCGGCGACGTGGCCGGCATGGGCGCCGACATCTTCGAGAGCTACGTCGGCGCCGTCATCGCCACGATCGCCCTCGCCGCCACCAGCGGCGCCATCCCGGACATGTTCCGGATGAACGCCATCGCCCTTCCGATCCTCATGATCCTGGCGGGCCTCGGCGCGTCGATCGTCGGGATCGCCGCCATGCGCCTCCTCGAGCACGGCGACCCCGCCAACGCGCTCCGCAACACCACGCTGATCGCCGCGGGTCTCTTCCTCGTGGCCGCCTGGTGGCTCGTGGACCACCTGGCCCTCGGCATGGACGGCCGGCCCGCGCTCGGCGCCTTCTACGCCGTGCTCGCCGGCACCGTGAGCGGCATCGCCATTGGCGCCGTCACCGAGTACTACACCTCCGGGAAGCCGGTCCGGGACATCGCGCAGGCCTCGAACACCGGCGCCGCCACCAACATCATCGCCGGCCTCTCGGTCGGCATGATCTCCACGCTCCTGCCGATCCTCCTCATCGGCGCCGCCATCTACGTGTCCTACTGGGCCGCCGACCTCTACGGCATCGCCATCGCCGCGGTCGGCATGCTCGCCACCGTGGGCGTCACGATGACCGTGGACGCCTACGGTCCGATCGCCGACAACGCCGGCGGCATCTCCGAAATGAGCGGCCTCGGCCCCGACGTCCGGAAGATCACCGACGGCCTCGACGCCCTCGGCAATACGACCGCCGCCATCGGCAAGGGCTTCGCCATCGGGTCCGCGGCCCTGACCGCCCTGGCCCTCTTCACCGCCTTCGCCACCGCCGTCGCCCCCCCGGGCGAGGTGCTCCGGCTCGACATCCTCAACCCGATGGTCGTGATCGGCATGTTCATCGGCGGCACCCTCCCCTTCGTCATGGGGTCGCTCACGATGACCGCCGTTGGCCGCGCCGCGCAGGGCATGGTGGAGGAGGTCCGCCGCCAGTTCCGCGAGATTCCCGGCCTGATGGACGGCACCGCCAAGCCGGACAGCGCGCGCTGCGTCGACATCTCGACCCGGGCCGCCCTCCGCGAGATGATCATCCCGGGCGTCACCGCCGTGGCGGTGCCCGTCCTGGTCGGCGCCTTCCTCGGCGTCGAGACGCTGGGCGGCCTCCTGGCCGGCGCCACCGTCACCGGCGTCCTGCTCGCGCTCTTCATGGCGAATGCCGGCGGCGCCTGGGATAACGCCAAGAAGTACATCGAGGGCGGCGCCCACGGCGGCAAGGGCAGCGAACAGCACAAGGCCGCCGTGGTCGGCGACACCGTCGGCGACCCGTTCAAGGACACCTCCGGTCCGGCCATGAACATTCTCATCAAGCTGATGAGCGTGGTGAGCCTGGTGCTGGCGCCGTGGTTTGCCAGCTTGGCGAAGTAAGCGGGAAGGCAGGGAGGCAGAACACAAGAACGGGCGCACAATCGTGCGCCCGTTTGCTTGTTGACGGCCTGCCCGCCCCGCTGCCTACCGGCCCCGCCCTAGACGGTCCAGGTCTTCCCCTGCGTCAGCAGCGCCTGGATGTCCGGTGAGCCGGTCGGCTGCTTCCCGTAGACCGCCGCCGTGTAGCTCTGGACCGGATCGGCGTAGAGGACGCCCAGGGCGACCGGGAACGGGGCCGTCAGCGCAGCGAGCATCCCGGCGAGCGTCCGGTTGGTCTCGTCGTGGACCAGGACGTCCTCCATGGAGACACCTGCCTCGCCGAGGGTCACGACCTCGAGCGAAATGCTGGAGGGATCGAAACGGATTCCCTTCTGCCGGTCCTTCCCGAAGAGCAGCGGCTGGCCGTGCACCACGTGCAGCTGGCGTTCCTCGGCCACGGCCCGGTCAGTGAAGTCGTCGAACACCCCGTCGTTGAACACCAGGCAGTTCTGGAAGATCTCCACGAACGACGCCCCGCGATTGGCGTGTGCGCGCTTCAGCACGTCGATCAGCGGCGCCTGCTGGGTGTCGATGCCCCGCGCGACGAACCGGCCGCCCGCGCCGAGCGCGAAGGTGGCGGCGGAAAGCGGCCGCTCGATGGACCCCGCCGGCGACGTGGGGCTCCGGGTCCCGGTGCGTGACGTCGGCGAGTACTGTCCCTTCGTCAGCCCGTAGATCTCGTTGTTGAACAGGATGATCTGCAGGTCCACGTTCCGGCGGAGGACATGCAGCATGTGATTGCCGCCGATCGACAGCCCGTCGCCGTCGCCGGTCATGACCCACACGTCGAGTTCCGGGTTGGCCAGCTTGACCCCCGTCGCGATCGCGGGGGCGCGGCCGTGCACCGTGTGGAAGCCGTAAGTCGACATGTAGTACGGGAATCGCGAGGAGCAGCCGATGCCCGAGACGAAGACGGTGTTCTCGCGGCGGGCGCCGAGCTCGGCCAGCGCCTTCTGCACCGCCTTGAGGATGGCGTAGTCGCCGCAGCCGGGGCACCAGCGGACTTCCTGGTCGGAGGCAAAGTCCTTCGGCTGCAGCTTGACAAGCGTCGGGGTCGCGGTCATGCGGCACCTCCCTTCCCGTTCCCGCTGGTTCGTTCCATGATTGCCGCGAGGATGGTGGACACCTTGAACGGCTTCCCGTTCACCTGGCTGAACCGTTCGGCCGGGAGGAGATAGGCGGCCCGGAGGAGGGTCACGAGCTGCCCGTTGTTCATTTCGGGCACCAGGATCCTGTCAAACCGCGCCAGCAACTCGCCGAGGTTGCGCGGGAATGGCGAGATGTACCGCAGGTGAATGTGTGACACCCGCCGGCCCTCGGCCCGGGCGCGTTGCACCGCCATGTGGATCGGCCCAAACGTCGACCCCCAGCCGACCACCGCCAGTTCGCCGCTCCCCTCCCCCTGGCTGACGCCCTGCTCGGGAATGTCGTCGGCGATGCGGGCCACCTTGGCCGCGCGCGCCTCCGTCATGCGCGCATGGTTGAGTGGATCGTACGAGATGTCTCCCGTGTCGGCGTTTCGCTCGATGCCGCCGATCCGGTGCTCGAGCCCCGGCGTTCCGGGGCGCGCCCAGGGCCGGGCGAGTGTCACGGGATCCCGCAGGAACGGCTGGAACCCTGCCGGATCGGTGCGGAACGTCACCGGGAACGCCGGAAGGCCATCTGTATCGGGGATTCGCCACGGCTCGGCGGCGTTGATCAGGTATCCGTCGGTCAGCAGGAACACCGGTGTCATGTACTTGGTGGCCAGCCGGACCGCCTCCATCGCCACCTCGAAGCCGTCCGACGGCGTGGCGGCCGCAAGCACCGGCAGCGGCGCGTCGCCGTTCCGGCCCAGCACGGCCTGGAAGAGGTCCGACTGCTCGGTCTTGGTGGGCAGGCCGGTGGAGGGGCCGGCGCGCTGGGCGTCGACCACGATGAGCGGGACCTCGGTCGCGATGGCCAGGCCCAGCGCCTCGGTCTTGAGGGCGATACCGGGGCCGGACGACGACGTCACCCCGAGGGATCCGGCAAACGATGCGCCGATGGCCGCGCAGATCGCGGCAATCTCGTCCTCGGCCTGGAAGGTGACCACCCCGTGCGCACGGAGACCGGTGAGCGCATGGAGGATTGGCGAGGCGGGCGTGATCGGATAGCCCGCGAACACCATCCGCTCGATCCCCGACGCCTTGAGCCCGGCCAGGAGCCCCCACGCCACCGCCTCGGTGCCGCTGATGGTCCGATAGGTACCCGGTTCCGCCGGCGCGGGACCGATGGCGACCGGCCGGAGGAAGTTGGGCAGTTCGGCCGTCTCGCCGAAGGCGTGGCCCGCGTTCAGCACCCGGACGTTGGCCGCCGCGATGGCGGGGTCCTTCCCGAACTTCTTCTCGATCCAGTCGGTCGTGGTCTTCCGGTCCCGGTCGTAGAGCCAGAGGACGAGCCCCAGCGCCCACATGTTCCGGGAGCGCGCGGTCTGCTTGGCGCTGAGCCCCAGCCCTTCCACCGCCGCCTCGGTCAACCGCCCGATGTCGAGCGGGAGGACCGTGAAGTCCGACAGGCTCCCGTCTTCCAGGGGGTTCGCGGCGTATCCCGCCTTGACCAGGTTGCGCTCCGTGAAGGCGCTCTTGTCGACGATCAGGATTCCGCTCCGCCGGAGGTCCCCGATGTTCGTGATGAGCGCCGCCGGATTCATGGCGACCAGGACATCGAGGTCGTCGCCGGCGGTGGCCACTTCGACCGAGCCAAAGTGAATCTGGAAGGCCGAAACGCCGAAGGTGGTCCCGACCGGGGCACGAATTTCCGCTGGAAAGTCCGGGAAGGTGGCCAGGTCGCTCCCGGCCAGGGCCGTTTCCATCGCGAATCGCGCACCGGTGATCTGCATTCCATCGCCGGAATCGCCTGCGAACCGGACGACCGCCTGCTCGCGTCCCGCCGGCTTCCGGGCCGCGTCGGCCCCGCCAGGAACGCTGGTTGTCGATGACATGAGGACCCGCCTTGTGTGGGGGAACGTCTCCACTCGAATTGTATCCGCGATGGCCCGTGCCGCGCCAGCGCCCCGCTTCCATTGGGAGCCCATCCCGGCGATTATTCGGCGTGCTCAGACTCGGTATTGTCGGTCTTCCGAACGTCGGTAAGTCCACGCTCTTCAACGCCCTGACCTCCGCCGGGGCGCTGGTGGCCAACTACCCCTTTGCCACCATCGAGCCGAACACCGGCGTCGTCCAGGTGCCGGATCCGCGGCTGGGCACCATCGCGGCGTTCGTCAAGCCGGAACGCATCCTCCCCGCCACCGTCGAATTCCTCGATATCGCCGGCCTGGTGAAGGGTGCCAGCCAGGGCGAAGGGCTGGGGAACCAGTTTCTCGCCAATATCCGCGAGGTGGACGCGATCGTGCATGTGGTGCGGTGCTTCGAGAACGACGACATCCAGCACGTGATGGGCAGCGTAGACCCGGCGCGGGACCGGGAGATCATCAATATCGAGCTGGGGCTGTCCGACCTCTCCTCCGTCGAGAAGCGCCTCGACAAGGCCGCCCGCACGGCGAAGTCAGGCGATGCGCAGGCCAAGGTCGAGGCGCGACTGCTGGAGGCGCTCCGCACCGCCCTGGCCGACGGCCGGGCGGCCCGCACCGTCGTCCCGGCCCCGGAGGACGCCGCCGTCTACCGGAGCTTCAACCTCCTGACCGCCAAGCCGGTGCTCTACGCCGCCAATGTCGGGGAGCACGAGATCACCACGGGCAACGCCCAGGTCGCGGCGCTGCAGGCCGCCCTGGACCGGGACGGGGAGCCGGCGGAGATCGTGACCTTTTCCGCCCAGGTGGAGGCCGAGCTCGCGGAACTCGCGCCGGAAGACCGCGCGGAGTTCCTCGAATCGCTCGGCCTGACCGAATCAGGGCTCGACCGGCTGGCCCATGCGGCCTACCATCTCCTCGGCCTGCAGAGCTATTTCACGGCCGGCGAGAAGGAGGTCCGCGCCTGGACCATCCACAAGGGCGACCGCGCGCCCCAGGCGGCCGGCGTCATCCACTCCGACTTCGAGCACGGGTTCATCCGGGCCGAGACGGTGGCGTACGACGACTTCGTCCGCGTCGGCGGCTGGAAGCCGGCGCGCGAGCAGGGCCTCTCGCGGGCCGAAGGCAAGGAGTATGTCGTGCAGGACGGCGACGTGATGTTGTTCCGATTCAACACTTAGGAGCGTATTCCCATGACCAATCCACTTGGCGCCGCCCAGGGGCGGACCGGGTTCCTTTCTGATGTCGACAGCGCGCGGATCGCCACCTTTCTCCGCGGCGTGTACTGGTGGATGTTCGGTGGGCTGGCCGTCACCGCGGTGGTGGCGCTGGCCGTCGCGAGTTCCCCGGCGGCGATGAGCACCCTCATCAGCAACCGGATCCTCTTCTTCGGTATCATCATCGCCGAACTGGTGCTGGTGGTGTATCTCTCCGCGCGGGTCAGCAAGCTGGCCCCGTCGACCGCGGGCACCCTCTTCCTCGCCTACTCGGCGCTCAACGGCGTCACGTTCGCGCTGATCCTGCTGGCCTACACCGGCGCCTCCGTGGCCAACGCCTTCTTCGTCTCGGCGGGAATGTTCGGCGCGCTCGCCGTCTATGGGAGCGTGACCAAGCGCGACCTCACCGGCATGGGCCGCTTCATGTTCATGGGACTGGTCGGGCTGGTCCTGGCCGGCGTGGTGAGCATCTTCTGGCAGAACGACGCGATGCAGTTCGTGATGGGCGTGGTGGGGGTCCTGGTCTTCTCCGGCCTGATTGCGTACGACACGCAGCGGCTTCGGGCGATGGCCCTGCAGGTGTCGGGGGAACAGACCGGCGCCTACGCCGTGGTCGGGGCGCTCAGTCTCTACCTCGACTTCATCAACCTCTTTCTCTCGCTCCTCCGGCTCTTCGGCGACCGCCGGAACTGACCGGGACTAGGCGGCGGGCGCGGCGCTCGTGAGGGTGCCGCGCCAGCTCTCGCTCAGTGCCGGGCAGGCCGCCAGCCGCAGCGCCTCGTCGCGCCGGCGGGACCGCTCGACCATCAATTCCGACGCCACCCAGACCGTCCACTGCGGGTAGGGACGGTCCACCAGCGTCACCGGCATGCCCGCCTCGACCCACCCCTCGGTCAGCACCCGCAGGTACCACCCCGTCCGCAGGTCCGCCTGCACCAGCTTGACCATGTCCTTCCGGTGGAATCGCCGGTTGAGGGTGGCGCAGGGCTGCCGTGGCTGGGTCACCTCGAACCGCGCCTGGGCGATGGCAAACCGGTCGCCGACGCAGACCGTCCGTTCGTCGGCACCATCGATGGTCAGGTTCTCCCCGAACCACCCCGGACCCACGTCGGCCCGCCCCAGCACCTCGCGCCACGCCGCATAGTGCGCCCCGGCGTAGGCGAGCACCGCCTTGTCGGGCCCACCATGCACCCTCCGGTCGGCCTGCATGTCGCCCGCCACCCCCAGCCGGCCGACCCAGACGGCGCCCGAGAGGGATTGCTTGGCGATGGCGCTGCTCCACGGCCGGTCGAGTGGGTCGTCTGCGCCTTCCGCACCGTAGGAACGGGGCACGCCGACCTGGATTGAGCGTAGGATCATGCAGGGAAGATAAGGGGGCCGCCCTTTGACTCAAGTCCGCTTCCCGACTATACTTCCCCGCTCACAATACTCCTCCTCAGCCCCACACCAGGGCTGGGGCAACAGTCCAAAGGAAGGTGTCATGACCCGTCAGTACGAAGCGGTCTATATCTTCGATTCTGCCCTCGAAGAGGCCGCAATCAACGAGCGCCTCGAGCGCTTCCATGCGCTCCTCGCGCAGCCGGACACCGAGGCCCCGCAGCTGTCCCACTGGGGCAAGCGGACCTTGGCCTACCCGATCAACCGTCACGAAACCGGTTACTACGTCATCGCCAAGCTGGCCACCGCCCCCACGGCGTTGCCGGAGTTCGAGCGTGCCGTCAAGCTCGACGAGGGAGTGCTCCGGCTCCTGGTCGTGGTGAATGAAGGGCCCCAGCCGGTACCTCCGAGCGCCGACAAGGGCGATGGGGAGGACGACGAATGAGGCGCCCACAAAAGAGCTGCTCCATCTGTGAGTCCGGCGTGCGGGTCGTCGACTACAAGGATGAGCGGACACTGTCCCGGTTCCTGTCCGAGCGCGGCAAGATCCTGCCGAGCCGGCTCTCCGGAACCTGCGCACGGCACCAGCGTCAGCTGAGCACCGCCATCAAGCGGGCGCGCGTCCTTGCCCTGCTGCCGTACCTGAAGGGCCACGGCGGCTGACCGTGGCAAGCGGGCGGCTCCCTGAGGGACAGGTGCTGTCCCTCAGGGCCCGCCTGGCAGTCGGGGCCTATGTGCTGTTTACCTGGCCCGTCATGACCGCCTTTCTGTTCGGACCACTCGCCGTGCTCGTCGCGGCGAGCCGGCCGCAGGGCCGCCGGGCGTGGCTCTGGCTCATTGCCCTCACGCTCTGGCTCGGGCTGTGGGCCGCGCAGGCCGGCGGACTGCTCGAACAGCTGGTCCGCGCCGGGGCGGCGCTCTCGACCGGGATCGGCGTGCTCTACCTGCTCTTCTCGGCGGGATCGGTCTCGACGCGCGCGCTCCGCGGCACCGCGGCCGTCGTCCTGGGAACGGTGGGGCTGTCGGTTTACGTGGGCGTGCGATGGCAGGACGTGGAGCGCGCCGTCGTGCAGCAGGGGATGCTCGCGCAGCAGGCGGCTACCGACCTGCTGAGCCGGGGGGGGGCAACACCCGATCCGGCGACGGTCGAGACCCTGCGCACGCTCGGCGAAGGACTGCGCCCCATGGCGCCGTTCTTCCCCGGTGTCCTCGCCCTGATGCTCTTTGCGGGGCTCTGTCTCGCGGCGCTCGTCGCGCCTCGCCTCGCCGGGCGGTCGCTGACGCCCACCCCGGGCCGGTTCGACGACTTCCGGTTCAGCGATCACCTGGTCTGGCTGGTGATCGTCGGGCTGATCGGCCTGCTCTTCGCCGACCGGACGCCGTTCGCCGGCCCCGCGGCGAGCCTGGTCACCTTCGGGGTCGGTCTGTACGCACTGCGCGGGTCGGCGGTCCTGGCCACCGCCCTGCGACCGGCGCCGAGACTGTTTGTCGTGATGTTGATGGTGGGTGCGCTGTTTCTCTTGCCGTTTGCCGTCGGGGGGCTCGCCCTGCTCGGCTTGGCTGATACCTGGCTCGACTTCCGGCGGCGCATGGCGCCGCCGCCTTCCGGAGGGTAGGACCCATGATGGAAGTAATCCTGCGCGACGACATCAAGTCGCTTGGCAAGGCCGGAGACCTCGTGCGCGTGAAGCCGGGCTACGCCCGCAACTTCCTGTTGCCGAAGGGCCTCGCCTACGAGGCGACCGAGGGGAACAAGAAGCGGATCGTGGCGGAGACCAAGGCGCGGAACGTCCGGCTCGCCGCCGAGAAGGACGCTGCCGTGGCCGCGGCCGCCAGCCTGTCGGCCATCCTGGTGAGCTTCACCCGGAAGGCGGGGGAAGAGGGCAAGCTCTTCGGCTCGATCACCTCCCAGGACATCGCCGACAGCCTCGCCACCCAGGGGCAGAGCGTCGACAAGCGGAAGATCGAACTCGCCCACCCGATCAAGGTCGTGGGCGAGCACACGGTCATCGTTCGCCTCCATCCCGAGGTGCACGCCGACGTTCGCGTGACGGTTGTCGCCGAGTAGGAGCCGCTCCCCCATGGGCGTCGGGATCGCCTACATGGACGGGCCTCGGCTCGCCCGATCGCTGTTCGCGGCGTCCGACTGGGTGGCCGCGGGCCGGGAAGAAATCAACCGTATCAACGTCTTCCCCGTTCCCGACGGCGACACCGGGACCAACTTCAGCCTGACCCTCCGTGCCGTCGCCGACGCCCTCCGGGCGCTCGGCGACGCGTCGCTTCGGGTCACCGCCACCACCATGGCCCGCGCCGCCGTGCTCGGCGCGCGGGGCAACTCGGGGATGATGCTCGCCCACTTCCTGATGGGGGTGGCCGAATCGATCGGCGACAAGGAGACGGCCACCCCGGCCGAACTCGCCGCCGCCCTGAGCGCCGGGGCCACCCGGCTGTACGGTGCGCTGGATGACCCGCGTGAAGGCACCATCCTGACGGTCGCCCGCGAGGCCGCCGCCGCCGCCGAGCGCGCCGCGGCCCATTCCCCCGACATCGCCGAGTTCATGCGGCAGATGCATCTCGAGGGCGAGCAGGCCCTCGCGCGGACCCCCGAGCTGATGGCGGTGCTGAAGGACGCCGGGGTGGTGGACGCGGGCGGCATGGGGTTCATGCGGATGATCGAAGGGGTGGTCCGGTTCATCGACGGCGACCCGATCCTGGCGGTGGAGCCGGGGTACACGGGGGAGTACGCCGTCCCGGCCGCGGACGTGGAGGTGGCGGCCGATCAGGACTTCCAGTTCTGCACCGAGGTGGTGGTGCGCGGCGAGCAGCTGCCCCCCGCCAACGAGGTGCGCGCCGCCCTCCGGGCCTTCGGCGGCTCCCTGGTGGTGGCGGTGATGGGCGACATCCTGCACGCCCATGTGCATACCAACACCCCCGATGCCGTCTTTACCTATGTGTCCCGATGGGGCAACCTCGAGAAGACGAAGGCCGAGGACATGCAGGCCCAGCACCGGGGGCTGCAGCACGGGGTGCAGAAGCAGGTCGGCATCGTGACGGACAGCGCCTCCGACCTCCCCGACTCGGTGCTCGACCGGCACGGCATTTCCCTCGTGCCGCTCCAGGTCATCTTCGGGGACGAGGTCCTGCTCGACCGGGTGGAACTGAAGCCGGAGGAGTTCTACCGCCGGATGCGTACGGCGGAACAGCTCCCTTCCACCTCGCAGCCGACGGTGGCCGACTTCGTCCGGGTGTTCCGGGAGGCACGCCACGAGGCCGAGCATGTCATCGCGATCCTGGTCTCCTCGGGACTCTCGGGCACCTTCCAGTCCGGTGCCGCGGCCATCAAGGCCGGCGGGCTGACCAATATCCGGCTGGTGGACAGCAAGTCGGCGTCGCTGGGGGGAGGCATGCTGGCGCTGCGGGCGGCCGAACTGGCGGAACAGGGCTGGCCGGCCGAGGCGATCGCCACGGAGATCGAGCGGGTTCGCGACCAGTCCGGGCTGTTCCTGACCGTGGACAAGTTTGACAATCTCCTTCGGAGCGGGCGCGTGAGCCGCGGCAAGGCGTGGCTGGGCGGACTGCTCGACGTGAAGCCGATCCTCTCGCTCGACGCGGCGGGCCGGGTCGTCCCGATCGACCGGGCCCGCGGGCGGGAGCAGCTGGTCGCACGGGTGCTTTCCCTGCTGGAGGCGCGGCTGCAGCCGCGGCCGAAGCAGCTGCGGTTCGGCGTGGTCCACGCGGAGGCCCCGGAGGTGGCCAAGCGAGTCCGGGACGCACTGGTGGCGGCCTATCGGCCGAGGGACTGTTTCGTCTCGCTGGCCACGGGAGTGCTCGGTACGCACGTCGGTGAGGGTGCATGGGCGGTGTTCTATCAGGTCGAGGACGGGACGCCCCCGGCGCCACCCAACCCTCGGAGCCCGGATTGACGCGGGCACCGGTCCTGCCGGCGGCCCTGCGCGCGGCGGTGCAGGCGGCCGACGACCTGAAGGCCCGGGACCTGACGGTACTCGACCTGCGCGGCTTGCACGACGCCGCCGACTACTTCCTGGTCGGCTCCGGTACCTCCGACGCCCATGTCCGGGGCATCGCCCACGCCGTGCTCGACGCCCTGGCCCGCCAGGGATACAAGCCGCACCATGTCGAGGGGCTCCCGTCGGGACGTTGGGTACTGCTCGACTTCGTGGACTTCGTGGTCCACCTGTTTCATCCAGACGCGCGCGCATTCTACCAGTTGGAGCGCCTCTGGGACGACGCCCCGGCGCTGACACCGCGCCCCTGACAGGAACCGGATCTTCATGACCCTGCGGTCTCTCTGCCTGCTGGCCCTCCTCGCGATCGTGCCCACGGTCGCGTCGGCGCAGTATTTCGGGCAGAACCGGGTCATGTACGACAAATTCGACTTCGAAATCATCCACACCGATCATTTCGATGTCTACTTCTACCCCGTCGAGCGCGAGGCCTCCTTCGATGCCTCCCGCATGGCGGAGCGCTCCTATGGCCGCCTCTCCCTGCTCCTGAACCACCGGTTCATCGAGCGGAAGCCGATCATCCTCTACGCCTCCCCGTCGGACTTCCAGCAGACCAACGCGCTCGGCGGGGACATCGGCGAGGCGACCGGCGGCGTCACGGACTTCATGAAGCACCGCGCCATCATGCCGTTCACTGGCGCGTACAAGGACTTCGACCACGTCCTGATGCACGAGATGGTGCACCAGTTCCAGTACGACACCTGGTCCCGCGGGAAGGCGGGATCGGGCGTCGCCACGATCATCCAGGTCAATCCGCCGCTCTGGTTCGCGGAGGGGATGGCGGAATACCTGTCGCTCGGCACCATCACGCCTGAAACGGCCATGTGGCTGCGCGACGCGGTCCTGCAGGGAAAGCTGCCAACCATCCAGCAGCTGACCTACGACCCCTACATCTTCCCGTACCGCTTCGGGCACTCCATCTGGGCCTACATCGGACAGCGCTGGGGCGACGAGGCGGTGGGCGCCATCCTCTCGGCCACCCTGGGGGGCGGGGGGGTTGAAGGGGCCTTTCAGCGGGTGCTCGGCATCTCCCTGAACCAGCTCTCGGTCCAGTGGCGCGACTGGGTGCAGGAGACCTACCTGCCGGATGTCGCCTCCAAGCAACTGGCATCGGCCGTCGGGAAGCCGCTCCTGACCAAGGCCAAGTCCGGCGGGACGCTGCATATCGCGCCGGCCCTCTCGCCCAACGGGAAGCTCATCGCCTACCTGAGCGAACGGAACTTCTTCTTCATCGACTACTACCTGGCCAATGGGGAGACGGGGGAGGTCGTCAAGAAGCTCGCCAAGTCCGTCTTCGACTCGAACTACGAGACCTTCCGGTACATCAGCTCGACCTCCTCCTGGTCGCCGGACGGCAAGTACCTCGTCTTCGCGGCCCGCTCCCAGGGCGGCGACGACATCGTGGTGTTCGACCCGATCCATCGAAGGGCCATCCGCAGGATTCGCGTGGAACTGAGCGGCGTGACCTCGCCGGTCTACAGTCCCGACGGGAAGCAGCTCGCTTTCACCGGCATGCAGGGGGGCCTGTCGGACCTCTACGTCGTCAATATCGATGGCACCGGGCTGCGGCAGCTCACCAACGACCGGTACGCGCAGCTCATGCCGGCGTGGTCCCCGGACGGACACACCATCGCGTATGTGACGGACGAAGGGCCGGAGACCAACTTCAACGACCTGAGCTACGGCAATTTCCGCATCGCGCTCTTCGACGTCGACCTGGGCCGGCGGGAACTCCTGCCCCACATGGAGGTCGGCCGGAACGTCAGCCCCCAGTGGGCGCCGGACGGAAAGTCGTTCGCCTTCGTCTCGGACCGTACCGGGATCGCGAACATCTACCTGTATGAGCTTGGCGGCGACATCTACCAACTCACCAACCTCTTCACCGGGGCGCAATCGGCCACGCCGCTCTCCCCTGCCCTCAGCTGGGCCCGGGAGGCCGACCGCCTGGCCTTCGTCTATTTCGAGAACCAGAACAACGACGTCTACACCATCCAGAACCCGCGCTCCCTGAAGCGGGAGCCGTGGCGGCCCGCGCCCGCCGCGGTGGCGGTGCGTGCCGACTCCGCCAAGGCTCGCCCGCAGGCCGACACCCTCGGCGCGCCGCGGGACTCGATTGATGTGGCAGCAGCCCAACTCCCGACCGACTCCGCCGGCGCGCCCCCGGCGGTGCCCGGGGTACCCCAGGCCCGCGAGGGCGGCTCGATCTACCGCACCCCGTCGGGATTCCGCGCCGCCGCGGTGGCCCCCTCCGCGACGGACACCTCCGGGCGCCGGCGCGGGGACGTGACGGTGGTCGGGTTGCTCGATTCGGCGTCGCTCTTCCTGCCGGACAGCACGAGCTTCACTGTCGGGCCGTACAAACGGAAGTTCACACCGGAGACCACCGCCCGCCCCTCGGTCGGCTACACTCGCGACAACTTCGGCAACGGTATTTACGGTGGCGGTGCCATCCAGTTCGGCGACATGCTGGGGAACGAGCAGCTGATCTTCGCGGGCTACGTCAACGGCTCCCTCAATCAGGGCGACTTCCTCGCGGCGTACGCCAACCTGAGCGGCCGCCTGAACTGGGCGGTCGGGTTCCAGCAGTACCCCAACTACTACGTGCTCCAGCCGGTCATCATCCCGGGCACCCCGACGCCCAGCGAAAACACCTACGTGACGCGCACTCGACTGCTGACCACCCGGCAGATCTTCGGGCGCGGGTTCTACAACATCAACCGCTTCCAGCGACTGGAGCTCGGACTCGCGCTCGGGCAGATCGACGACGGCATCCAGTCGTACTACGAGACCTACGACCGCCAGACGCTTGCCCTCACGAGCAACCCCTACCGGAGTACCGTCTACTTTGGTGGCCAGCGGATCGCGACACCGTCGATCGCCCTGGTGTACGACGCCACGTTCATGGGGTGGATCGGCCCGCTGTTCGGCACCCGCTACCGCGCGGAGATCCGGCAGACCGTCGGGGGCTGGAATGTCACCCAGGGGCTGTTCGACTACCGTCGCTATATCCCGCTGAAGGGCCCGGTGATCCTTGCGGCCCGCCTCCTGTACGCGGACCAGTGGGGACCGGATGCGGATCGGCAACGGTACTTCCTGGGCAGCACCGATCTGGTGCGCGGACGAACCTCCGGGTCGTACTACCGGAACGAGTGCACCACCGACAGCGGAAATCTGGCGCCCCTGACCGGATGCTACGCCCTCGATCAGATGGTCGGCACGGGGATCGCCGTCGGGAACCTCGAATTGCGCTTCCCCCTGGTGAATTCGTACCTCGGCATGGGCCCGCAGGGGCTGCCGTACATCGACGGGGTCACCTGGGTCGACTACGGCGTGGCGTGGAACAGCTGGAACACCGTCGCCTTCTCCAAGAACCCGGACGCGTCACTGAAGCAGCAGGCGCTGACCCGAACTCCCGTTACCACCCTCGGCGTGGGGGGGCGCATCAACCTGTTCGGCTACATGATCCTGCGGTTCGACTGGGCCTTCCCCCAGGGCCGGGGTATCCCGCCCTACTGGACCATCACCATCGGGGCGCCCTTCTGATTCCGGCCTGAATCGGGGCCAACCTTCGGTCTGGCCCCTGCCCCCCAAAGCGCCTATTTTTGGCCTGTGCCGTCCCCCCATCTGAAAGGCCTGATCGTCCTCGCGGTCGGCCTCATGGCTTGCCAAGGTTCTCCCGGTCACGATGCCGGGGCGCTGCCCCCAGCCTCACAGGCTGTCCCCCAGACCAGCCTCCTGCGTCTCCCGAGGTCGGGCGGCAATCCCCACATCTACGCGGGCCCGACGCTGGACGACATCGGCTGGCGCGCGCGCGGCCGCACACCACCCACCCAGATGGTGGTCGGATTCGACCAGGATCAGGGGCTCGCCTACGCCGTGGACTCCGCCGGCGGGCTCCAGGCCCTGGACCTGGGCACCGGCACCGCTCGGCTCCTGACCTCAGGGGTCAGCGGGGCGGTCCTCGGTCCCGAGGGCACCCTCTGGGTCGTGGACCGGAAGGACTCCGTGGTCCGGATCCGGAACCGCCTCGCCAAGCGGACGGATGCGACCCTCCCGGCCCGTCCCGCCGCACTCTACGGGACCGGCGACCGCCAGCTCATCGCCATCGAAGGCGGTGACACGGCCCGGGCGTATCTCGTCACCGGCACCGAATCGGACGCCTCCGCCGACCTGCCGACGACGCACACCGCCGCCTCTCCCTGGGGCGACCTCGTTGCGGCCGCGGCGCCGACGGGGGTCTACCTCTGGGCACCGCGCAGCGGCACGCCGATCCGGCGGGTGCGGGTCAGCGGAACACCGACGGCCGTGCGGTTCTCGGCCTCGGGCCACCGGATCTACGTGGCGCGCGAAGCCGAGGGCCTCGCAGTCATCGACCGTTACGCCGGCGAGCGAATCGGGGATATCCGCATTCCCGGGGCGGCAGCGGGGCTTCGGGTCGCCCCGTACGGCGGATGGCTCCTCGCGCGTCCCGCCTCGGGCGACACCATCTGGGTGATCAACCTGGCCACCGGCGAGTTCGCGGGCGCCGTGACCAGCCCCTGGAGCGACGACCTCCCGACCGTCCTCGGCGACGCCACCCTCCTGATCCGCGAGGGAAAGGACGTGGTGGCCCGGGATCTCACCAAGGTGGAGTTCCCGGAGACGGGACGCCTCAAGGGCGGGGCCAGCGACCTCTACCTCCCGATGCCTTGGGTGCCCCGGGGAAGCATGCCGGAACCGACCCCGGCCCGTCCCGACCCTGCCCAGGTCGCAGAGGCGACGCCCGACAGTCTCGGCGACTCGGTCGAAGCGCCCTCCATCGTGTACCTGCAGGTGAGTCGATCCCAGAACCCCGCGTGGGCCCAGGACCTGGCCGGCGAGATTCGCGGCGAGGGATTCCCTGCGCTCGTGATTACCCCGCGGGCGGGCGAGGAAGCCTACCGCGTCGTCGTCGGCCCGTATCCCTCCCGGGAGGCCGCCGAATCGGCGGGCCGCCGGCTGGGACGTCCCTCGTTCATCTATCACCCGTAGCCGTCCCGGGAATCTCCTCCATGAAGCTTTCAAAGCTCGAACTGTCCGGCTTCAAGTCGTTTGCCGACACCGTCACCCTCACCTTCGAGGAGGGGGTCACGGCCATCGTCGGCCCGAATGGCTGCGGGAAGTCGAACGTCAGCGATGCCGTGCGCTGGGTGCTCGGCGAGCAGTCCGCCCGGCTGCTCCGCGGTGGCAAGATGGAGGACGTGATCTTCCAGGGTGCGGCCGACCGGCGGCCCGTCAACGTCACCGAAGTCTCCCTCTATCTCGACAACTCCGACGGCACCCTGCCGATCGCCTACCAGGAAGTGCAGATCACCCGGCGGCTCTCCCGCTCGGGCCACAGCGAATACCTGCTGAACCGGGCGCCCGTGCGCCTGCGCGACATCCAGGACCTGCTCCGCGGCACCGGGCTCGGCGGCGACGCCGGCGTGGTCATCGAGGCGAAGATGATCGACCTGCTCCTCTCGGACCGCGCCGACGAACGGCGGTCGCTCTTCGAGGAAGCGGCGGGGATCGGCCTTTATCGCGACCGGAAGCACAGCACGGAACGGCGGCTCGAGGAGACCGCGCTCGACTTGCAGCGGGTCGAGGACCTGGTAGCGGAGGTCCAGTCGCAGCTGCGAAGCCTGGCGCGCCAGCGTGGCCGTGCGGAGCGGCACACCAAATTGATGGAGGAGAAGTTCGCCGTGCAGCTGACGCTGGCGCGCCGGCATCTCGACCGCCTGACCGCCGAGGTCCGGGACAAGGAGGCGCGCTACGCCGAACTGGCCGCCGCGCTGCCCGAGAACCGCACCGCCCTGGCTGCCATCGAGGTGGAGCGGGAAGAGGCCGCCCGGCGTCGCGCCGCAGCCGAGGCCGCCCGCACCGACATTGCGCGCCGGCTCGGCGAGATTCGCGTGACGCTGGGGCGCCTTGAGGGCGACCTCAACCTCGCCTCCGAGCGGCTGGCCAACGCCGGCCAGCGCCGGGTGCGGGCGCTGGAGGAACGCAGCGTGATGGAGCAGCGCGCCCAGCAGGCGCTCCGCGAACGTGACATCGCTCTGCAGGAACGGGACGCCGCCCAGGCGGACTACGACCGGATCCAGGCCGAGTTGCAGGGCCGCGCGAGCGTGGAAGACGCCGTGAAGACGCGGCTCGCCGACCAGCGGGCCCAGGTCCGCCAGATGGAGGAGACGCTGCAGCGCCAGGCCCAGACCCTCCGTTCGCTGGAAGGGGAGCGCGCGGCGCTCGAGACCGACCTTGCGTCACTCCGCGACCGTGCGGTGCAGGCGGCCACGCTCCGGGACGGGCTCCGTCATGAGCTCGATGCCACCACCCAGCGCCGCGCGGCACTGGCCGCCGAGGCGGAGCGCCTGCT
>DAOLIZ010000008.1:0-36041 GCA_035328285.1 Gemmatimonadales bacterium | reverse complement strand
TCCGGATCCATGCGGCTGTCGGTATGCGCCACGAACGCCCAGGCGACGCCGTACACGCGGGGATAACCGGCAAAGGGACCGGCCGCCAGCTTGGGGAGCCCCCGATAGAACCCGACGGAGAGGTCGCTCCGGATCTGGCGGATCTGTTCCGCGGTGACGTAGAAGTTGTCCACCAGCCACTCGGCGGCGGGCGTGATCCACTTGTCCGCCTTGAGCGCGGCGCCGATATCCCGGTTCGCGTCGCGCAGCACGCGGGCGTTGTCGTCCACCCGGGCGAGCAGCGACCGGCCGGACGCGACGCCCCGGATGACGCCCTGCGCCGCCGCCAGGCTTTCCGCGTGCTGCTCGAGGCGTTCAATGCCGAAGAGGTCCGCGCGGATCGGCGGTTCGACCGCGTCGCGGCGCGGCGTCTTGAAGGGAAGCGGAATATTCACCGGTCAGCCGCTCGCGCCGGTGCCCAGCAGGCGACGGACGATGTTCGCCGCATCCGCCTGGATGCGCGCCAGGTGCTCCGGCCCGACGAAGCTCTCGGCATACAGCTTGTAGACATCCTCCGTGCCCGAGGGGCGCACGGCAAACCACCCGCGCGCGGTGACCACCTTCACGCCGCCGATCGGCGCGCCGTTGCCGGGGGCGGTCGTCAGCCGGGCGGTGATCGCGTCGTCCGCGAGCGTCGTCTCGGTGACCTGCGCCGCCGCCAGCCGTCGCAACGTGTTCCGCTCCGCCGCGGTGGCCGGGGCGTCGATCCGCTGGTAGGCAAAGTCGCCGAAGTCGCGGACGAGTTCCCCGTAGAGCGCGCCGGGATCCTTGCCGGTCACGGCCGTCATCTCCGCGGCCAGCAGCCCCAGGGCAATGCCATCCTTGTCGGTGGTCCACGGCGACCCGTCGCGGCGCAGCAGCGAGGCGCCGGCGCTCTCCTCTCCGCCGAACGCGAGCGTGCCGTCCGACAGCCCGGGAACAAACCACTTAAACCCGACCGGCACCTCGACCAGTGGCCGGTCGAGCCGTGCCGCCACGCGGTCGATCATGCTGGTGCTCACCAGCGTCTTGCCGATCCCGGCCGACGCCGGCCACGACGGCCGGTGCGCGAAGAGGTAAGCGATGGCGGCAGACAGGTAGTGATTGGGATTCAGCAGGCCCGCCGCGGCGGTGACGACGCCGTGCCGATCGTGGTCGGTGTCACACGCCCAGGCCACATCGAACCGATCCCTCAGGTGGAGGAGGCGCTGCATGGCATAGGACGAGGACGGATCCATGCGGATCTGGCCGTCCCAGTCCACCGTCATGAAGCGGAAGGTCGGATCCACCTCCTCACTCACCACGGTCAGCGGCAGGCCGAAGTGCTCCGCAATCCGGCCCCAGTAGGCGACGCCGGCACCGCCCAGTGGATCGACGCCGAGGCGGAGACCGGAATGCCTCAACGCCTCCATGTCCACCACATTGGCCAGGTCCGGCACGTAGGCGCCCATGAAATCGTGCCGCCTGGTGGTGGTGGCGTGCTGCGCGCGCGCGAGCGGTACGCGCTGGACCGTTGCGTTCCCGTCCGCCAGCAGCACGTTTGCACGATCCTCGATCCAGCCGGTCACCGCGGTTTCCGCCGGCCCGCCGTGGGGCGGGTTGTACTTGAAGCCGCCATCGCGCGGGGGATTGTGCGACGGCGTGATGACGATCCCGTCCGCCCGCGCGGCGGGCCGGGTGCGGTTGTGCACCAGGATCGCGTGGGACACGACGGGCGTCGGGGTGTAGCCGTGCTGCCCGTCGATGCGCGCCTCGACACCGTTGGCGGCCAGTACCTCGAGGGCGCTCGCCCACGCCGACGCCGACAGTGCATGCGTGTCTGCCCCCAGGAACAGCGGGCCGTCGATGCCCTGCGCCCGACGGTAGTCACAGATGGCCTGGGTGATGGCCAGGATGTGCGACTCGTTGAACGCCGTGTCGAGCGACGAACCGCGGTGCCCCGACGTCCCGAACGCCACGCGCTCTGCAGAAATGTCCGTGTCGGGTTGGAGCGTGTAATAGGCCGTCATCAGCCGCGGCACGTCGACCAGCATGGCCGCCGTGGCCGGCTTCCCGGCGCGCGGGTCAATGGTCATGGTTCGGAGTCTCCCGAGATAGCCATCCCCCGGTGAAGGCGGCCCGTCGCAAGCCGGTCACCAGGTAGGGCGACGCGCGCATCAGTTGCCAGATCAGGCCGGACCGATGGTTCTCGATCATCATCACGATCGGCCCCTGGTTGATGCCATAGTGATACGGCGACACCCAGCCGCCCGAGGAGCCACCCGGGTCGGGAAAGGTCGGGTTGAAGGTGGCCCGAAAGCCGTATCGGGGATGCCCCAGGCGAGGGTGGCGGGTGAACGCTTCGATGGTCGGCAGCACGATCTCGGGGGCAAAGGGAAGCGATGCCACCGCCGCCCAGGGCGCAATGGTGCCATCGTCGGGTCCGAAGGGCGCGCCCCGGGCGGCGTAATCAAAGAACCGTCGCGAGTTGCCACCGACTTGGCGGACGGTGGGGCCGGGGCCGTCGCTGGCGCTCAGCCCCCAACAGAACTCCCCATACCCCTCGAAGTTCCGCGGATTGCGCATGGCGTACGCCTGTTGCACCAGGGTTGCCCTGCGGCTGTTCTCGAAGTAGTCGATCCCGTGCGACCGCATGAACTCATCCTGGATGCCGCGGCTATCGATCCAGCAATACGACATCTGGTGGATGAAGAGCGGCCCGGCGAACAGATGATCCACGCCATAGAGCCGCTTCCACCGGTAGGTGGGAGTCCAGGCCGGGTAGCTCTCCGTCGGCAGCGGATGGGTGGGAGACCCGAGGCCGAGGAGGTAGAGCACCAGCCCCTCGTTGTAGCCCGTCCACCGGCTTCGAAGGAAGCCTCGTTCGGGAGTCCAACCCAGACTGAGCGTTGAGCCTCCGTCGAGCGCCCAAGTCCAGTCCACCCGCGCATAGAGCTCGTCGGCCAGCGCCCTGATCTCCCGCTCCGGCGCCGACGGGCCGTCAAAATACGCCGCTGCCGTCAGCACGCCGGCAAGCAGCAGCGCGGTGTCCATGGTGGAGAGTTCGCACTTCCATGCCCGGGCGCCGGTCTGCATCTGGAGGAAGTGGTAGTAAAAACCCTTGTGGCCGGTCGCCTCGGGCGACACGCCCTGCTGGCTGTTCCGAAGAAACCGAAGGGTGGCAAGGGTGAGATCGACCGCCGCTGCCCGGCTGGTCCATCCCCGCTCCACCCCGACCGGATGCGAGGCGAGGCCAAACCCGACCGCGGCGATGCTTGCCGGCCAGTTTGGGGCGGTGCGGTCGACGACCAGGCCGTTGACGGGATTCGTCTCATGAAGGAAGTAGTTATATGCCGCCCGCTGCACCGACTCCAGCATGGTGTCGTGCGCAGGCGGTGGCTTACTCGGCAGGGTCATGCCAGCCCCCAACGTCCCCGGCGAGCGACATCGCCTCCGTGGGCCCCCAACTGCCCGGCTCGTATTGGTGAATCGGGGTCGTATCCCCGAGCACATTCTCCACCACCGCCCAGGCCGCCTCCACGCTGTCTTCGCGGGCAAAGAGCATTGGGTCGCCGTCCATCGCGTCGTCGAGGAGACGCTCGTACGGGCTCAGGTCGTCCTTGGAGGCGTGGGTGACCACCAGTTCCGTCGGCTCGGTGACCAGCGCCTCCCCGGGCGCCTTGACGCGGGCCCCGATAGCGATGACCACCTCCGGACTCAGGCGGAAGCGCACGTAGTTGGTGTCGCCGTCCGCGAGCATCAGCAGCGGAGGCCGCTTGAAGGAGACGCGAACCTCGGTGGCCGTGGCAGCGAGCCGCTTGCCGGCCCGGATCAGGAATGGCACCCCTTCCCAACGCCACGAATCGACCCGGAGCCGGAGCGCGGCGAATGTCTCAACGTGCGAGTCCGGCGCGACATTCGCCTCGTCGCGATACCCGCGGTATTGCCCGCGTACCAGGCAATCGGGCGCTAGGGGACGGATCTGCCGGAACACTTTGACCTGTTCGTCCCGAATGCCTTCGTCCCGGGACAGATCCGGTGGCTCCATAGCCAGGAACCCCACCACCTGCAGCATGTGGTTCTGCACGACGTCCCGAATGGCACCCGCCTCTTCGTAGAAGCGGCCACGTCCCTCGACGCCGAATTCCTCGGCCATCGTGATCTGCACGCTGTCGATGTAATTGCGGTTCCAGACCGGTTCCAGGAAGGTGTTGGCAAACCGGAAGAGCAGCAGGTTCTGCACCGAGCCCTTGCCCAGGTAGTGGTCGATGCGAAAGATGTCCCGCTCGTCGAAGACGGTATGAATAGTCGCATTGAGTTCCCGGGCGCTCGCCAGATCGCGTCCGAACGGCTTTTCGACGACGATGCGCGCGTTGGTGCCGCACCCGGAGGCGCCCAGGCCGCGCGCGACCGCCTCGAACATGGCCGGCGGGATGGCCAGGTAGTGCAGCGGTCGTTGCGCCGCCCCAAGGGCCGCCTTCATCGCCGTGAAAGTGGCGGCATCCTGATAGTCGCCGTCGACATACCGCAAACGTCCTGCAAGACTGGCAAACACCTCGTCGTCCACCGGTCCGTGCTGCTCCAGGCTGCGGCGTGCATGCGCCTTGAACTCCTCCAGCGTCCATCCGGAGCGTGCCACGCCGATGACCGGCATGTCGAGCCGGCCGCGGCGCGCGAGCGCGTAGAGCGCCGGGAAGATCTTCTTCTTCGCCAGGTCGCCGGATGCCCCGAAGAAGACCAGCGCGTCCGATCGATTCGCGCTCACGAACCGGGGCCCTTTTCGACGTGGCCGCCGAATTCGAAGCGCATCGCCGACAGCACCCGGTCCTGGAAATCGGCCTGCCCGCGCGAGCTGAACCGCTCGAAGAGCGCCGCCGCCAGGACGTGGGCGGGAACCGCCTCGTCGATGGCGGCCTCCAGCGTCCAGCGCCCCTCACCGGAGTCGGACACCCGCCCGTTGAACCTGGTAAGCGCCGGGTCGGCGGCCAGCGCCGCCGCGGTCAGGTCGAGCAACCACGATGCGATGACACTGCCGCGGCGCCACACCTCCGCGATCTCGGGCAAGTCGAGGTCGTACTGGTACACGCTCGGGTCCCGCAGCGGCGTCGTCTCGGCGTCGGTGGTGACTGCCTGTTTGCCCACGTTGGCGTGCTTCAGGATGTTGAGACCTTCCGCATAGGCCGCCATCACGCCGTATTCGATGCCGTTGTGGACCATCTTCACGAAGTGACCCGCCCCGTTGGGGCCGCAGTGGAGGTAGCCCTGGTCGGCCGTCCCGGCTCCCTCGGAGCGACCCGGCGTCGGCGCGATGGTCCCCTTCCCCGGTGCCAGCGTCGCGAAAATCGGGTCGAGCCGCCGCACCACCTCCGGTTCGCCGCCGATCATCAGGCAGTAGCCGCGGTCCAGCCCGAGGACGCCGCCGCTGGTGCCGGAATCGACGTAGTGCAGGCCGCTCTCACCGAGGCGCTTGGCGCGGACCAAGTCGTCGCGATAATAGGAGTTGCCGCCGTCGATCACGATATCGCCACGCGAGAGCTTCGGAAGCAGCGCATCCAATGTGGCGTCTACTGCCCCCGCCGGCACCATCAGCCAGATGGCACGCGGCGTGGCCAGCTGCGAAATCAGATCATCAAGTTGCTCTGCGCCGATCGCCCCTTCTTTGGCCAGCGCGCGCACCGGCTCCGGCGCCACGTCGTGGACCACGCACTCGTGGCCGCCGCGCATCAGGCGGCGCACCATGTTGGCGCCCATGCGCCCGAGCCCGATCATCCCGATCTGCATGTCATCCTCCTATTGACGCGGCGCGGCGGCAAGCACCGCCTGGGCGGCCGCGACGACGTGCTCCACCGTGAACCCATACTTGGCCATGACCGCCGGGCCCGGGGCGGAAGCGCCGAACTGACGAACGGCGACCATGGCACCGTGCGGTCCCACGTACCGCTCCCATCCGAACGGGGAGGCGGCCTCCACGCTCACCCGCGCCGTCACCGCAGATGGCAGCACCGATTCCCGGTACGCGGCCGACTGGGCTTCGAACAGCTCCCATGACGGCATGGAAACTACCCGACTCCGCACCCGTTCGGACATCAACTGCTGATGTGCCTCCAGGGCGAGCGACACCTCGGATCCCGTCGCGATGAGAATGAGTTGCAGCGGCGGGCCCGGCTCCGACTCGGCCAGCACGTAGGCGCCCCGCCCCACCCCCGACCGCGCCAGCGCGGCGGTCCGCTCCAGCACCGGAAGCTTCTGCCTGGTCAGGATGAGGCCGACCGGGCCGTCCCGGTGTTGCACCGCCAGCCGCCACGCCTCGACGGTCTCGTTCGCGTCGGCCGGCCGGAACAGCAGCAAGTTCGGCATCGCTCGCAGGCTGGCAATCTGTTCCACCGGCTGGTGGGTCGGGCCGTCCTCCCCGAGCGCGATGCTGTCGTGGGTCCAGACATAGATGGCATGCGCCCGGCTCAGGGCCGCGAGTCGGATGCTCGGCCGCATGTAGTCGGCGAAGGTGAGGAATGTGGCACCATACGGCAGCACGCCGCCGTGGTGAGCCATCCCGGTGAGGATGGCGGTCATGACATGTTCCCGGATGCCGAAATGAACGTTGCGGCCGGCATAGCTCCAGACGCCGCCGGCAGACCCCTGCGTCGGCGGTGTCTGTCCTGCCTCAGGCGTGGCGGGGCACTGAAAATCGCCCAGCCCCTCAAGCATGGTCCGGGTGGAGGGATCGAGATCGGCGGATCCGCCGATCAGGTTGGGGATACCGGCAGCGAGCGCCGTGATGGCCTTGCCTCCGGCGTCACGCGTGGCCATCGGGCCATCGTCCGGCGAAAACACCGGCAGTCCCGCGTCAAAGTGCGCTGGCAGGGCACCGGCCATCGCCTGTTCAAGCCCTTCCGCCACGTCAGGGTAGGCGCCGCGAAAGCGCTCCAACGAGGCCTCCCACGCCGCGCGGGCCTCGGCCCCACGGGCCTTCACACCGGCGAACGCACGCGCTGCCTCCTCTGGCACGAAAAAGGTCGGTTCCAAAGGCCAGCCATAGGCATCTTTGGTCAGCCGAACCTCCTCCACTCCGAGCGGCTCCCCGTGGGCGTGGAAGGTGTCCTGCTTGTGGGGACTCCCGAAGCCGATATGCGTCCGCGCGACGATGAGGGAGGGGCGACCTTCATCGGCGCGGGCGGCAGTCAGCGCGGCGTCCACGGCGTCCACATCCATCCCGTCGATGTGCTGCACCTGCCAGCCACAGGCCTCGAACCGCGCGCCGACATCCTCGCGGAAGGTGACATTGGTCGTCGCCGAAAGCGTGATCCTGTTTGCGTCGTAGAGCACGATCAGCCGGCCAAGGCGGAGATCCCCTGCGAGCGAGGCGGCCTCCGCGGCGACCCCTTCCATCAGGTCGCCGTCGCTCGCCAGCACGTAGGTGTGGTGGTCGATGATCGGGTAATCCGGGCGATTGTAGGTGGCGGCGAGCCAGCGCTCCGTCATCGCCAGGCCGACGGCATTCCCGAAGCCCTGGCCGAGTGGTCCGGTCGTCACCTCGACGCCGGGGGTATGGCCCCGTTCGGGGTGGCCCGGCGTTCGGCTGCCCCAGCGACGGAATTGTTTCAGGTCCTCAATGCTCAGTTCGTATCCCGTGAGGTGCAGGAGGCTGTACAGCAGCATGCTCGCATGCCCGGCCGAGAGCACAAAGCGGTCGCGGTTGATCCAGTCCGGGGTGGTCGGGTCATGGCGCAGGTGCCGCGTCCAGAGCACGTAGGCCATCGTCGCCGCGCCCATCGGCGCGCCCGGATGCCCGGAGTCGGCGTGTTGGACTCCGTCGATGCTGAGCGTCCGGATCGTGTTGATGCACAGCTGATCGAGCGCAATGTTGGACGTGTTCATGTCGTCTTCCCCCTTTCTGCCAGGTAGCGACGGATCAGCGCCGACGTGGAACTGTCGTGCGCCCCCGCGGCCGTCTCGCCGCCCTGCAGTTCGTCGGCAATCCTGGTTGCCAGCGCCTTGCCGAGTTCAACCCCCCACTGATCGAAGGCGTCGATGTTCCAGATCACGCTCTGCGTGAACACGCTGTGCTCGTAGAGCGCGACAAGCGCGCCGAGTGTGGCGGGGGTCAGCGACTCGGCAAGGATGGTGGTCGTCGGCCGGTTGCCCTCGAAGACGCGGTGCGGGACGAGCCACTCCGGCGTCCCTTCCGCCGCGACCTCCGCAGCCGTCTTGCCCAAGGCGAGCGCCTCGGACTGCGCGAAGAGGTTCGCCATCAGGAGATCATGCTGGCCCTCGAGGGGATTGAGCGGGCGGCAAAAGCCAATGAAGTCGCAGGGTATGAGCTTGGTCCCCTGATGGATCAACTGAAAAAAGGAGTGCTGGCCGTTGGTGCCCGGCTCGCCCCAGATGATCGGGCCCGTCTGGTAGTCCACGGGATGGCCGTCGAGAGTGACGTGCTTCCCATTGCTTTCCATGACCAGCTGCTGGAGGTAGGCAGGGAACCGCTTGAGGTACTCGCTGTAGGGAATGACCGCGGCCGACTGCGCGCCGAAGAAATCGCCGTACCACACGGCCAGGAGCCCCATGATGACCGGGAGATTCCGCTCGAGCGGCGCGGTGCGGAAGTGCACGTCCATCGCGTGGAAGCCTCCGAGCATGTCGTGGAATTGCTCCGCGCCGAGGGCCAGCATGGTCGACAGACCGATCGCCGAGTCCATCGAATAGCGCCCGCCGACCCAATCCCAGAAACCGAACATGTGGGCCGGATCAATGCCGAACTTGGCGACCCCCTCCGCGTTGGTGGAGACGGCGACGAAGTGCTTTGCGATGGCGGCCTCGTCGCCCAGGCCGGCGAGGCACCATGCCCGGGCCGCGTGGGCGTTGGTGAGCGTCTCCACCGTCGTGAAGCTCTTGGAACAGACGATGAACAGGGTCTCTGCCGGGTCGAGGTCGCGGGTGGCCTCCACGAAGTCGGTGCCGTCCACGTTGGAGACGAAGCGGAAGGTCATGTCCCTTCGGGTGTAGTGGCGCAGCGCGTCATATGCCATGACGGGCCCCAGGTCGGAGCCGCCGATCCCGATGTTGACGACATTGCGAATCGGCCGGCCGGTGTGGCCCTGCCAGCGGCCGCTTCGCACCTCCTCCGCAAAGGACCCCATCCGCTCGAGGACAGCCCATACGTCGGGCACCACGTCGACGCCCTCCACCAGCAATCGCTCACCCTTCGGGGAGCGCAGGGCCACGTGCAGCGCCGGACGCTGCTCCGTGACGTTGATCTTCTCACCGGCAAACATCGCCGCGATGCGGCCAGGCAGTCCGCAATCGTTGGCCAGCGACATCAGCAACCGCAGCGTCTCATCGGTCACCCGATGCTTCGAGTAGTCCAGGTAGAGCCCGGCCGCCTCGGCGACCAGGCGGGTGCCCCGGCCGGGATCGTCGGCAAAGAGCTGGCGCAGGTGCTGGTGCCGCAGCTGCTCGTAGTGCGCGGCCAGCGCCGCCCAGGCGGGGCGCGACGTCAAGGCGGAGGGAGGGGGTGCGTTCATGGGAGGCCCTTGCCGGAGAAGTCATGGCCCAGCAGGTCGCCGATGCGCTCGATCGTCACGTCGGCCGCCGGGTAGGCCGCCACGTTGTTCGGATCGAGGGCGTAGTGCCCCTGTCGCACAAATACCGTTGTCACCCGGCGCCCCCACTGCTCCTTGAAGGCGCTCAACAGGCGGAGCTTGTCGTCCACCAGGACGTAGTGGGTGGCGGGGAACCGGGCGGCAATCATCGGAAGCGCCTGTTCCTTGTGGACGGTGATCAGCACTCGCCCCTCGACGGCGTCCCAGAGCCCGGATCGCTGGACCTTGCGCGGCTGGAACACCACGTCGCCGTCCGTGAGGATGACCGTCCTCCCCCACTGCCGCAGGTGGGCGAGCACCGCCAGGGCGCGCGGGTACAGCCGGTTGTCGAAGGGATAGTCCAGGAGGAAGGAGGACATCAGGAGCAGGCGCGGGTCCCCGGGGACCTCGAACCGATATCGCTGCAGCGCGCCGAGGTAGTCGGCGTAGCCAAGCTCGCCGCGCAGCCGCTCGAAGATGGTCCAGTACTGATTGCAGCTCGCGGCCCCGAACTCGGAGGTCAGGTGGCGGCGCAGGTCGTCCTGCACCACATCGTTGTCGAGCAGCGTGTTGTCGCAATCGAGAAGAAAGAGTACCTCGTCCGGCCCACTCAATACGGCTCCCGCGTGCTGAAGGCATCGAGTACGTGGATTGAACCCTAGCCGACCCCTTGCCCCTTCACAACCGTCCGTCAGACCGGCCCATCCACCCGGCCGCCAGCAGTCTCAGCGTGCGACGCCGAAGTCATCGAGGATCTGGCTCGTCCACCAGGCGAGGTCGTGTTCGCGTGTACTCTGCCAGAGACGACCCATCCGCTCCCGCTCCTCGGTCGGCTCCATTGCCAGGGCTTCGTCGATGGCCGCATCCATGCTGCGCGCCGAATACGGGTGCGTGAGGACCGCCGCCTCGAGCTCGACGGCCGAGCCGCAGAACTCCGAGAGCACAAGTTTCCCGCTGCGCCCCTGCTTGGCGGCGATGAACTCCTTGGCAACAAGATTCAGTCCGTCCCGCAGCGGCGTGATCCAGCAGATATCCGCCGCCATGTACCAGCTCATCAGTTCGGTGAACGCCAGCGGCTGCGAGAAGAGCACCACCGGCACCCACCCGAGTACGGAGCTGTGCCCGTTGATGTTCCCGACACGCTGCTCGATTTCCGCCTGGACCTCGTCGTACACTTTCATCCCCTTGGCGGGGGCGACGCAGACGACATAGAGCTTGATCTTGCCGTGCAGATCGGGCCGACGGTTGAGGAGCCGCCGGTAGGCCTCCAGCAACTCCACCATCCCCTTGGTGTAGTCTACGCGGCTCACGGCGAAGAGCATCGTGTCGGCCGCGACGTCCTTCCGGATCTCCCGCGCCCTCGCCTTGGCCGCGTCGGAGTTGACGGTCTCCACGACCTTCTCGACGTTCACGCCGAGTGGGACCACATCGACGAGGATCTGACGGCCCTGCCAGCTCAATTCTTCGATACAGGTGCTCTCCTGGAGCGCCCACCCTTCCGGCCGGAGTTGTTCGTCCACCGGGTGCCGGCGCACCGTCTCCGCGCCCCCGAAGGCCCGCGCGACCGAGGCAAAGTTTTCGGCGTACCGCGGAATGTGGAACCCGACCCGGTCACAGCAGAGCAGGCTCTCGATGATCTCCCGGCGCCATGGGAGGACGCCGAAGACGTCACTGCTCGGGAAGGGCGTGTGATGAAAAAAGGCGATGGTGAGGTCCGGGCGCATCTTCCGGAGCATCCTGGGCACGAGCCAGAGGTTGTAGTCGTGCACCCAGATCACCGCCCCAGGGCCCGCCACTTCGGCCGTCGCCTCCGCGAAGAGCCGATTCACTTCTCTGAAGGTGACCCAATCCGCCGCATCGTAGTCAAACTTGTCAACGAAACTGTGCAGGATGGGCCAGAGCGCCGCCTTCGACGTCACCTTGTAGAACGACGTCACCTGCTCGGCGGTCAGGCCGAGCTGCGCCACATCGTAGGACTCACCCGCGAAGGACACGGTCTCCCGCGAGACGAGCTTCCCGGCCTGTGCCGATGGGACCTCCCGCCAGGCCACCCATGTTCCGCGCTCAAAGTACTGGAAGAACCCGCGGAGCGTCGGCACGATACCGTTGGGACTACGATGGCTTCGGAGGACTTCCTTTCCATCCACGACCGCCTGTTCGAACGGCTGCCGATGGTACACCACAACGAGTTCAGGCATCTGCCACCTCCACTCCATGTATCCTGAGCGCCTCGATGATGCCGTCACAGCCGGGCGCGCGGGCCCGAATGATCCGGTCCGACGCCGGCAAGGCGGCAAGAAGCGCGGGTTCAGCGTTCCCGACCACCACTGCCGGCAGGCCCGACGCGAGCATCGACAAGTCATTCAGCGTGTCACCGGCCACGAGGACCGCGGTGTCCGGCACTCCCCACTCGTGCATCAGCCGCCGGAGCGTCGAGCCCTTGTTTACGCCGCGGGGCAGGACGTCGAAATACTGGTTGTCCGAGACGAGGCCGTCGCACCCGAGCGCCTCGGCACGCGCATGCGCCTCCGGCAGGACGTCGGGCGTGTCGAAGTAGTAGGACACGCGGTGCGGACCGAAGTATTCCTGGATGCGCAGGCCGGCAAGCCCGGCGAATGCCGCGCGGACCGTCGCGCTCCGGCCGTTCCACGCGTGGCGGATCCCGTCGAGCAGGGGTCCCTCCGCCGGCGTCCCATCACCGCGCGCGATGAAGGTCCCGACGTCGGAGATCATCGCGTCCGGGCGGGGGAGCGTCCCCGCGCCGACCAGCTGCATCACGCTCCGGCTCGACCGACCAGTCACGTAGAGCAGCGTGCGCTCAGGGTCGTCGCGGAAGTGGGCGGTCAACCGTGCCCGGGCGACGGCACTCCCACCCAGAAACGTCCCGTCCAGGTCGGTCGCGAGCACCCGAACGATCGAGCGCTGGGGCGCCGTGCTCAACACTTGATCGTCAGTGTACGATCCGTCCGCGGATCGGCATAGGTGATCGTCGCCTTCTTGAAGATCAGGTCCACGAAGACCTCACAATAATGCGGTCCGTTCCGCCAGCTCATCGCGACGCTCGAGTTACTGGAGTACATCAATGCGAAGCGACCGTTGAACGCCGGGTAGGTGGAGCGGAACTCCATCAGGCGCTGCAGCCGGCGCACGACTGACTGCTTGAGCGCCGCATCCACCTGCTCGCGCGAGAAGCGCTGGCGATTCACCTCGCGGGGATCCCCGGTCTGCTCGGCCAGTTCGAGGTCGTTCGACCCGGCGAGCCACCCGACGTAGTAGACCTGGGGGATCCCCGGCGCGAACAGCTGGATGGCGCGCGCCGCGATGTAGGCGTCGTCGTTCTGCTTCAGGGCGTCGTAGAAGGTGCAGGTGAGCTGATAGATGGCCCCCACGCTGGTGATGTTCGCCGCGGACCGCCGGAGAATCGGATCGGCGGAGCGCAGTGAGACGTTGTCGATGAGATCCTGGATCTTGTTCTGCGGCAAGATCCCTTCGACGTCCGGGATGCAGATCCCGTCATGCGTGTCGAGCACGCTGACCTGGTTCCGCGGACACATCCGCAGCCACTGCTTCAGATAGGTGCCGTCGCCCGCCAGCAGCGCGTGCAGCACGAGCGGCGGGAGCGCGAAGGCGTAGGGGCGCATGCCATGCAGGGCGATGGCGTACTGATAACTCGGGTGATCGTGGACTTCGGGAAGGGTGTCGGCTCCGTGCTCCACCGCGACGTTATGCACCCACTGCAGGATTTCGTAGACGTCCGGTTCGACGAGAAAGCAGCTAGTCCCGATCCGCTTGGTGGTGTAGCCGAAGGCGTCCAGCCGGAAGAGCTTCACCCCGCGCTGGGCAAGGAACGTGATGTAGTCTTCCATCAACGCGTAGGTGCGCGGCGAGTTGTAATTCAGGTCGATCTGTTTCTCGGTGAACGTCGTCCAGACACGACCCGAGCTGCCGTCGGCGAATGTGACATCGCGGAACGGCTCCTTCTCCTTGCGGATGTGGATCTTGGCAAGGTCCTCCGAGGTGATCTCGCCAAGCGCGTCGATATGGACGAAGAGATCGGCGTACTCCGACTTCATCCCCTTGAGGAGGAAATCCTTGAACTCCGCCGACTCGTCGGAGATGTGGTTGATCGTGAGGTCGGCGCAGACGTCGAACCTGGAGGTGATCCGCTCGATATCGGCCCAGTCGCCGACCTTCGGATCCACCTCCTTGTGTGTGAGCGGCGAGAAACCCGCGTCCGCGTTCGACGGATAGAACGGCAGGATGTGGACGCCACCGATCGCCGTCGCCAGATGGGTCTCGAGGATGTCGGCGAGCGCCGAGAGGCTGCCCCCCATTCGGTCTGGGTAGGCGATCAACTGCACCTGATTGCGAAGTGCCATGCGGATCCTTCCCGGCGCAATGCGGTCGCGAGGTCGCGGACGCGAGCAGATAAAGGGGGGACGACCCCCGCGGCGCACAGTGGCGGGGCAACCGGGCGAGGCGCGGCGGAGGGCGCGCTCCACACCGGGGGTGGGAGCGTCAATTTCATGCAATCTAATGGATGCGGCCGGGATCTGGCCTGATCCGCGAACGGATCGACGTTCGTCGCCTGCAGGTGGCAGGGAGCTTCTCCGCGGCTCCACCTTCCCTTGCCGGGCGTCGAAGGGCTATCCTCAGGCTATGCTCCCACCTGGCCTGCCGAGGTGACCATGCCCGACCCGCGCCTCCTGCTCCTCAGCAATTCGATGCTGCCCGGCCAGGGCTATCTCGCCTGGGCCCGTCTGCACATCGGCGACTTCCTGGGCCCCAAGGTGCGCCGGGTCTTCTTTGTGCCCTTCGCCGGCGTGACAATCTCTTGGGACGATTACGCCGGCCGGGTGCGCGAGGTATTCGGTCCGCTGGGCTACGAGGTGGTGAGTGCACACGAGTATGATGACCCGGTCGCCGCCCTGGGCGACGTTGACGCGGTCGCCGTCGGTGGCGGCAACACCTTCCAGCTCCTCGCGCAGATGCACGCCACCGGTTTGCTCGGCGCCATCCGCACCGCGGCCCTGAACGGGGCGCCCTTCATCGGATGGAGCGCCGGCTCCAACGTGGCCTGCCCCACCATCCGCACCACCAACGACATGCCGATCGTCGAGCCGCCGGGACTGTCGGCGTTGGGCCTGGTGCCCTTCCAGATCAACGCCCACTATACCGAAGCTCGCCTCGGCGACCATGGCGGAGAGACCCGGGTGGACCGGCTGAACGAGTTCGTCCACGCCAACCCCGGCATGCCGGTGGTCGGCCTGCCGGAAGGTACCGCGCTCCGGCTGGAGGGCGGCGAGCTTTCACTGATCGGGGAGGCCGGCGCCGTGGTCTACGGTCTGGACGGCGGCCCGCGTCGAGTGGATGCCGAAGGACTGAAGAAACTTGGCTTGCTCAAGGCGACTCACCGCTCCTGACCCACGACACGAGAGTTCCATGCGCCGACTCACGCCGTTCCACCTGATGGTCCTCGCGCTGTTCGCTGCGCCCCTCGCTGCGCAGCAGGACACCAGCGCGTACGTCGGGACGGAGGTCATGATCCCCATGCGGGACGGGGTGAAGCTGCATACCATCTTCTACGTGCCGAAGAATGCCGCCGGCAACTTGCCGATCATCCTGACCCGCACCCCGTACGGCATCGACCATCGCCTGGCCGGCAACCTCCGCGGCTATTACGCCGCGCTGGCCCGGGACGGCTACATCTTCGCCTATCAGGACATCCGGGGCAGGTACGGCAGCGAAGGCACCTTCGTCATGCAGCGGCCGCCCCTCCACCTCACCGACAAGAAGGCGGTGGACGAGAGCACCGACGCCTACGACACGATCGACTGGCTGGTCAAGCAGGTGCCCGGCAACTCCGGACGGGTGGGGATGCTGGGCATTTCCTATCCGGGCTGGACCACGGCCATGGCGCTGATCGATCCGCACCCCGCGCTCCGGGCCGCGTCGCCCCAGGCCTCGCCGGCCGACATGTGGATGGGTGACGATTTCCATCACCAGGGGGCGTTCCGGTTGAGCTACGGATTCGAGTACGCCGTGCTCACCGAAGCATCGGACACCAACAGCGACTTCAGCTTCGACCGCTACGACACCTACGACTGGTACCGGGAGCTGGGGCCCCTCTCCCACGTCAACGACAGCATCCTTCACGGCTCGCTCCCCACCTGGAACGATTTCGTGGCTCATCCCAACTACGACGCCTTCTGGCAGCGCCAGGCCATCGCGCCATATCTCACCAAGGTGACCGTGCCCACCCTCAATGTCGCCGGCTGGTGGGACCAGGAAGACTTCTACGGACCGATCCACATCTACGAGGCGATGGAGCCGGCAGACACGAAGCACCTGAGCCGACTGGTGGTCGGCCCCTGGAATCACGGCGGGTGGGCAGGTGGTCCGGGGCAGAAGCTGGGGAGCATCGATTTCGGAAGCCCCACCGGCGAATACTTCCGCGACAGCGTGCAGGCGCCGTTCTTCGCGTACCACCTGAAGGACCAGGGCGAAATGACCCTGCCCGAGGCGCTCACCTGGGAATCCGGCGCCAACCGGTGGGTGAGGAACGACGCCTGGCCGGCAACGTCAGGGGTGCGCCAGAAGCAGCTCTACTTCCGGGCCGGGGGCAAACTCTCGTTCGACGCCCCACTGACCTCCCCCGACAGCGTGGACAGCTACCTTTCCGACCCGGCCGACCCGGTGCCGTACCGCCGGCGGCCCATCGAGCCGACCTACTACCCGGGGGGATCCGGCTGGTCCACCTGGCTGCTGCAGGACCAGCGCCTGGCCTCGTCCCGGCCCGACGTGCTGGTCTGGGAGACCGACCCGCTCACCGAGGATGTCGTGGTGCGCGGCAACATCGCGGCCCACCTCTTTGCCAGCACCACCGGCCAGGACGCCGACTGGGTGGTCAAGCTCATCGACGTCTACCCGGAACAGTATGCGCCCGACCCGAAGCTGGGCGGCTATCAGCTCATGGTGGCCAACGACGTCCTGCGGGGGCGCTATCGCGAAAGCTGGGAGCATCCCACCCCCATTCCGTCGGATAGCGTGGTCGCCTTCACGGTGGACATGCATACCCAGGATTACCGGTTCCTCAAGGGCCACCGGATCATGGTGCAGGTGCAGAGCTCGTGGTTTCCGATCATCGACCGCAATCCCCAGACATGGGTGCCCAACATCTTCAAGGCCACGGCCGGTGATTTCCAGGCGCAGACGCACCGCGTGTATCGCTCGCCCCGCTATCCCTCGCACGTGAGTTTGGACGTCGGGGAATAGGAAGACCCGCAGACCCCTTCCAGACAGAAACCCCGCACCAGCACCTAGGCTGTTGCGGGGTTACATGCGTTCGACAGTGGGCCTGGGAAGAGTCGAATCAGGGGGAGCGCGCGGCTCACTCGAGAGGCTGGACGCTCGCGGCCTGCTCCGCGAACGCAATCACCCGTTCGATCAGGACCGATACCGTCATCGGCCCGATACCGCCCGGCACGGGGGAGAACGCTCCCAGGTGCGCCACTCCGCCGGAGGTGTCCACATCGCCCCGCCCTCCGGAATTGAAGTAGCCGACATCGATGCAGATCGAGCCGGCGGCGAGCGCCGTCGACGGCACGACGCCAGGATCCGAGGCGGCCACCACCACGAGCGCCGCCTGTTGCACCCCTTGCAGGAGGTCGGCGTCGTCCGCCGGCAGGATGGGTTGCATCCTGGCGCCTCGACGGGCGAGCGCCTCGCTGAACATCCTCGTGAAGGGGATGTCGGGACCCACCACCACGCCGGCTCGCCCTCGAATGTCTACGCCATGCCCGTCGAGCAGCTCCAATCCGGCGGATACGGTCAACGGCGGGAGCCCATCGGGAGCCGCAAAGTATTCAGTGATGCGCCTCGCCGTCATGATATCCACGTCGTCCGCCGCCGGGACCAGGTCCGTGAGTGCATCACCGTCGATTCCGTCCGGAAACGGAAATTCCAGAAAGACCGCGTCCACCACCTCGCGGGCGAGAAGCGTCCGCAGCGCATGCTCCGCCTCTGACGACGGCGTTTCCGCTGGGAGCACCAGCGGCACGACGTCGACCCCGGCAGCGGCGCATGCTCGGAGCTTGCGCGCGACAAATGGTGTGTCGCCCTGGTCGTCCGCAAAGGCGACCAGCACCAGCCGCGGCCGTCGACTCAGGCGCTCGGCCACCCGGTGGCCACGCGCGGCGAGCGCGGGGGCACGGGACCGGGCGAGCGCCGATCCGTCCAGGATCATCGGCCGAGCCCCCGGATAATCTTGATCGTGGTGATGACCTGACCGGCATGCCGCTGGGCGTGCTGAGCGGCATGCGACAACAGGCCGATCACATCGCTCGGCCGCTGCGCCTTCCCGACCCCACGGAACTCGAGCAACTGTTCAGCTGGCGTCTCGCGCAGCACGGCCAGCGCCGCGTCCACCGCACTGGCAACCGAAGCAAGCAATTCCTTCGCCGGCGCCGGCGGCTCTCCCGGGGTCCCCTCCAGCTTGATGGCCCTAACCTGGTCCGGAGTCAGTGGAACACCGCGGGCGTACGTGACGAGCCGGTCCGTGCTGCCGGCAATGTGACGCAGGTGAAAGCCCACGGCGGCCGCCCCGCCCGGCCGTGCCCAGAGTTCGTCACCGGTCAGGTCGGCCGCGGCAGACTCCAGATCCCGGCACGTCTGGATCAGTGCGTGCGCCACCGGCATGAGCAGCGGGGGAATCCCCTCCACCGGTCCGTCGAGCCAGGCCTCAATACCGCTCATGAAGCCCTGGGAGGGTCGCCGGACGCCCCCACCGATGCCACCGTCAGGAGGAAGGTCGCGCCAGAGGCCGAGGCGACGGCATGCCGTACCCCCGCCCCGAGCGAGAGCAGCTGGCCCGGACCGATATCGTGCGTGTTACCGGCGGCTGAGAACTGGAGTCGGCCCTGCAGCGGCTGGACCGTGATCGGACCGTCCGCCTGATGCTCGGGAATCTCCGCGCCAGCCGCCACGGTCACCAGCGTCGCGCGAATCAGGCCATTCTTGATCAACGTTCGTGCACGTCGACCGCCCGGCAATGGCCCCTCGCCACCTCCCGACAGTTCCACGATCACCACGTCACCGGAAAGCGGTCGTTCGATCGAAGACATCAGACCTCCACCGTTGTTGTCCGCTTCTGTACATGTACCCGCCAGGTTTCCGGTCCGTTTTCGAGGTAGTCAAAGGCGAACGCATCATCACCCCGCGTCGCCTTGAGCGCGTAGTACATGCACTTCGGGTCGTGGTCCACCGTCAGATCCAGCGTGGCCCCCTCGGCGAGCGCTTCGTATGCCGTCATGATCCGGTCGAACCGATCCTTCGGTTCCACGGGCCGGATATCCAGCGTAACCAGGTCGGTCATTCCCGTGCTCCTGTCGTTAGAGGTCCTCTCAACGGCACCGGCGACGACGCCGTGCCGCTGCTTCCGCAGCCCCATCCCCCGCGGCGTCCCAGCCAATGCTGCCAGGCCACCCCGTAGCGGGGCGCGCTGGGAGTCAGGGTCACCGTTCCCGAGTACGACGCCAGGGCGAGCCGTCGCATCAGATCCCCGATCCCCACGTCGTCCTGCGAGGCGGCCTCGGGCCCCCCGCCGATCAGTCGGATGTGGCCCAGGGCGTTCCCAAATCGCTCGAGCAGCGGCTCGGCCATGACTCCAAGCGGGCCGAGCTGCGGATCGGCCTCCCAGGCAAGGGCTACCCCAGCGGCGTGACAGACGATGCCGTCCCAGACGGCCGACTCGCCACGGAGGAGGATGGCCACCTGGCCGCCATTCTGCCTGATCCGCTCGGCGCGTGCCACCCGCACGGCGAGCGGCACCGGGCCGGCCAGCAGGACGGGGGCGTCCAACGCCTCGGACAGTCGGGCCAGACGACGTTCATCCTCCAGTTGATGGGTCCGATATCCCGTGAGCGTGAGTCCAGCGGTCCGGACCGACTCCGCCGCCATCACGGCACCAGGCGCGCTGGTATCCGGAGCCACCCCATGGGCATCACCCTCACGCAATTCCAGCGCGGCAAGCCCGCGCCGCTGCGCGAACAGGATGAGATCGTTGAGTGGCGCATCAGGCGCCGCCTCCGAAGAGAGCCCGAGTCGCATCAGCCCTCCGTGCGTGAAATCTCCACCCGCCACACCGATGGTCCCTGCTCGAGATACTCCCAGCCGAATTCGCCGGCGTGCTCGTAGTCGAACTGGTAGCGCAGCGGCTTCGGGTCGTGGTCGTTGACCAGGACGAACGACTCCCCCGGCGCCAGCGCGGAAAAGGTGCTGAAGATCGTGGGATGCTTTTCCCGGGGCGGAATGACCCGAACGTCCAGGGTGCGTGCCGTAGCCATCGGTGTACCTCGTGATTGATGTGGCTGGTCCGGCGTGCCCGCCACCCGATGGCGGATGAACACCCGAACCAGGTCGGGAGCCTGCTGACGAACCTCGTACGAGAAGCCGCGCTCCTCGAGGAGTGGAAGGAGGAACTGCGGGACCCGGACATTGATCTGCAATAGCGTGCCATCGGGCGGAAGCGTCTCCAGCGCCTCCAGGGTCAGGACCATCGGCTCCGGCGGCTCCATCTCCCGTACGTCGAGCACGATGACCCCGGAGTCCGGCTCCTCGTTCGGCGGGAGGGGCGCAGGGGGGGGCGGGACGGCGGCAGCCTGTGCCGACGGATAGAACCACACCTGCCAGTCCTCGTGGCCCAACTGTTCGGTGTAGTGCTCGAAGCCCTGCTTGCTCATCACGCCGTAGAGGGGCACCGGCTCGAAAATGGCGCGCACCGCCAGGGCGCCGCCTTCGGGAACGCGTTGCCGCGCCGCCATGATCAGGCTGAAGGGCTCCCGTCCGTTGCGAAGATCCTCGCGCACATCGAGTGCCACGAGCTTCTCCGGAGCGATCGCCTCGAGCGCCTCCGGGCGCGCGCCCGCGGTCACCGTCGCCCCCGCCGCTGCGCTTGCCCTCAGGGCGTCCATCCGTCTGCGGTTCATCTCCGATCCTCCTTGTTCTCGTTGATCATCCCCGCATGCCAGCGCGGATCCCAGACCAGGCGCGGCTCGACTCGATCCACCCCCGGCACCAGGGACACCGCCTCCAGGATGTTGGCCGTAATGAGTTGCTCCATTGGGCAGCCAGGGGTCGTGAGGGTGTAGGTGACGGTCACAACGGGCCCGACGACCTCGAGATCATAGACCAGGCCCAGGGTGACGATGTCGAGCCCGACTTCGGGATCGATGACGGTCCGCAGGGCATCCCACAGTACGTCCTCGCGCGTCTCGACTGGCTGACCGTTGGCAGTCATGGAGTCCTCCGTGCCAGCATGTACATTTGAACGGTCTCGACACCCACGCCGACCGTCAGGATCAGGGCGCCAGCCCGCACCACCCCGGCCTGCGCCGCGACCACCCCTCCGACGACGAATGCGACGCCGAGGAGAAGCAGGGCGCCGGCGGCGCCGGCCAGTCGCGCCGAATAGAGATCGCTCACCCGTGCAATCTTCCGCTTGCCGGTCAGTGGCCCGAACCGATGGTACCAGACAAGGAACGGGACGATCTTGTAGTAGAGCGCGGCGATGAAGAGGCTGATGCCCAGCACCAGCGCCAGCACATAGGCCGTCGACGCGCGCGGCGAGGCGTCGATGAACAGCGCGACTGCGGCGAGGGCGAGCGCCACCGCCAGCACACCGAGGGCGAGCGCGGCCGACCGCATGCCGGGATCGAGCGCGGGTCGGTGCCGGTGGCTGTAGAACGCCCGTGCCTGGAGCAGCAACGCGAAGAGGCCCCCGCCGAGCAGGAGCGCCGGCAGCCAGCGGCTGACGATCGGCGGCGCATGATGACCGACGGTGAGCGTCGCCGCGCCAGCCGCAAGCAACCCCACCGAGACCTGGGCGTGGCGTTCACTGGCGCCGTGGCTGAGGAGAAACATCGGCAGGAGCCGGTGCGCGACGCCGACGATCACCAGCAGTACCCAGCCGAACAGGGCGACGTGCAGGTGGGTGCCGAGCGCGATGGGCCGGGCGGCGCCCAGGTATCCCCAGTGGAGGTTGCCGGCCAGCGCCAGGCCCAGCACGAGCGTGACCGCCAGGAAGCCGTCGGCACCGGCCAGCGCCCACCAGGTGATGTCGCGCGCCGTGGACCGCAGCAGGGTGGCGCCGAGATTGAGGATGAAGACGAGCAGCCCAGTCCCCAACAACGCCGCGCCGCCGAGCATGAGGGGCGCGACGCCGAGGACCATCCCCGCCACGAACGCCGCAACTCCCGGCACGTAGATGAGGAAGGTGAAGTGACCGGCGGAGATGGACCGGATCGGTTCCCCAAGCGCCACCGGCAGGAACTGGTAGAGGGCACCCATGATGGAGGTGGTGATCCACCCCAGGGTGAAGAGATGAGTGACGCCCACGATGGATGGGAGGGGATAGGCACCTGCCGCGAGATCCCGGGCGACCACCACGAGCCCGACCGCCCCGAGCACCAGGAAGGCGAGGGCCGCCGTGAAGTGCTCGCCGGGCAAGCGGAAGGGGGGCGCCTTGGACGCGGCGAGGCCGATGCCCGGGCCGCTCATGGCGCGGGCACCCCCTTGGCCGCCACGTGGTGAAGAAGGTCAAGGCTTTCACCGACCGTGTGGGCCATCGTCCTGAATGCAGCGGTCGACGCGCCGCGGGGTTCAGCGACCATCGTCGGTGCGCCGGTATCGCCACCGCGGACGGTACTTTCCTCGAAGGGAATCCTCGCGAGGAGCGGACACGCCATCTTCTCGCTGAGTGCCGCGCCGCCCCCTTCCCCAAAGGGGTGGGATGTCCGGCCACACGCACACACCGCCTCGCTCATGTTCTCCACCACGCCGAGCACCGCTACCCCGAGCTTACGAAACATCTCGATGGCCTTGCCCGCCTCGAGGACCGACAGGCGCTGCGGGGTGGTCACCACCACCGCGCCGTCCACCTCGATGGCCTCGGCCAACGAGAGCGGCACATCGCCCGTGCCGGGGGGCAGGTCCACGACCAGCACATCCAACGCTGGCCACACGACGCCTCGCGCAAATTGCTTGACGGCCTTCCCGACCAGCGGGCCGCGCCAGACCGCAGGGGACTTGGCGCCGAGAAAGAATCCGAATGAAACGACGGCCATCCCGAGCGCCTCGAGCGGGAGGATCTGGTGCTGGGCCGTCATCCGAACCCGCTGGGCACCATCCTCGATGCCCAGCAGCACCGGCACCGAGGGACCGTAGATGTCGGCGTCCAGCACGCCGACGCGGAGTCCTGCCTCTTGGAGGGCCAGCGCAAGGTTGACCGCCACGGTGCTCTTCCCCACCCCGCCCTTGCCGGCGCCGACGGCAATGACCTTGGCGACGCCAGGCATCCGGACCCGGTCCGCGGCGGGGGATGGCCTCGAGGTCGCGTGCGCGTCAGGTGTGAGGATCTGGATTTCGGAGCGAATGGCACCCGCCTGGGCCAGGCGCGCACCGATGGCCTCGCGAAGCAGGGCGGGAACGTCTTCGCGTGACGTAGCCAACCTGAGTGACACGTGGACCCGGTCGTTGCGGACGGCAATCGAGCGCACCAGCCCCAACGCCACGATATCCCGTGTCAGCCCCGGATAGGGGATATCGGCCAGCGCCGCCTGCACGGCGTCCTCGCGCAACACCTAGGCCTCCACCCGGTAGGCACAGGAACTGTCGCCGGTCGGGATGTAGTTCACCCGTGTCAGGCCCTCGCCCAGCAGTTCGCGGATGAGGCCGATCTCCGCCACGCAGGGGATGCGGGTGGAACGGACCAGTTCGCGAATCGGACAATGGCAGAGACGCAACCGCGGCGCGCCGTCGTCGTCCTCAACCACGGCCATGAATCCAAGCTCTGAGAAGATCCGAGCCACTTCCTCGACCCGCGCCCGGCCCTGCAGGTGTTGCACCCGGGCCAACGCATCGGCGCGCCGACCGCCAATGCGCCGCTCGAAAAATTCGCGGAGGACCTCGCCCTTGCCCGATTTGACGAGGTGCGCCGCAAGCTCCCGGAGCGTTTCTCCCTCTCGGCGAGGAAAGAGCCCCTCGGCCTCCGGCGTTAACCCGTAGAGCACCTCGGGGCGCCCCGGTCCGGTGCTCCGGCTCCCCTCGCGCCGGGCCAACCCGGCAGCGACGAGTGACTTGAGGTGTCCCCGGACCGTTTCGATGTTGAGACCCACCTCGGCGGCCAGCTCGGGAATGGTGGCGTGGCCCCGACGCTTGAGCAGGTCGAGGATGGATTGCTGACTTTCACCGAGACCGGGGGCGCTGATCATCGGTGTCCCACCTGATCGGTCATCATCGCGTCGAGGAACTCCTTCAGGACCACCGCCTGGTTGTGCTCGGCGTCGTGTGCGGAGTACAGCAGCGTCACGTCGCCGGCGGCGGCGGCCACGAGCAGCGGGGTGAGGGCCACGGGGTTGTGTTCCAGCTCCCGGGTATACCGCCGCCGGAACTCCGGCCATTTCTCGGGATCGTGTCCGAACCACTGACGGAGTTCGGTGCTGGGCGCCACGTCCTTGAGCCAGGCATCCAGCTTGAGCGCGCTCTTGCGCACGCCGCGAGGCCAGAGACGGTCAACCAGGATTGTGCGCGAGCCGTCGCTGACAGTGGGCTCGTAGGCGCGTCGAATGTGGATCATGGAAGCAGAATGGATGTGAGCGTCGGGTTTGTCAAGTCATTTACCTTGACAATCATGGGGTCGACTTGTAGGATGACCGAGCACAGGGAATACTGAGGCACCCACCCCCGAAAGGGTTCCCCATGTCCTTTCAAGACAAGATCTGGCTCACCACCCTCGTCGGAATCGCCGGGGTCACCCTGGCGTTCCTCTACGTCATCAGCCAGTCGGGCCGACAAGAGGAGCCGTCCGCGGTGCAGTCCCGGGCCTATGCCCTCCGCCGGTGGGTCTTTGCCGGGCTGATCCTCCTCGGCATCGTGGTGACCGGCGCCAGCCTGCGGCCCTTCCCCATTGCCCCGCAGCACACGCCGTCGCTGGCGCCGCAGGTCATTGAGGTCGTCGGTCACCAGTGGGCCTGGCAAATGGACCCCGGACCGATCCGTGCCGGAATACCGGTGGCGTTCGAGGTCACCAGCGCCGACGTCAACCACGGCCTTGGGATCTATGACGCCGGCGATCGGCTGCTGGCGCAGACGCAGGCGATGCCGGGCGTGACCAACCGCCTGGTGTACACTTTTGCCCAGCCGGGCAAATACCGGATCCTCTGCCTGGAGTACTGCGGCCTGGCCCACCACGGGATGATCACCGAATTCGAAGTCGTCGCTGGCACGGAGGGGCAGCCATGAGCATGCTCTATCCCGAGAACGAGACGCTGCCCCCACGCGAGCGCCGCGTGCTCACCCTCTACCTGGTGACCACGCTGGTGCTCTTCCTCGTGCTGATGGTGTTCGGACTCCTGATGCGCCTGGCACAAGGCACCTGGCTCGACCTTCCGGCCACGCTGTTCTACCAATTGATGACGGCGCACGGCGCGGGGATGGTGGGGACCGTGGCGCTGGGCGCCAGCGCGGTGATGTGGTTTTTCCTGCGCAAGTTCGTGCCGTTGAGCACCCCCATCTTCCTGGCGAACTACCTCCTCTTCATGGTCGGCGCCGTGCTGCTCCTGGCGGCCACCTTCCTGGGGCACTACGCCGGTGGATGGACGTTCCTGTATCCGCTGCCCGTCAAGTCGATGGGCATCTGGAGCGTCGGGTCCGCGGCCCTCTTCATGGTAGGGTACCTGCTCATCGGGGTCGGCTTCCTGCTCTTCTACCTCGACGCCATGCGCGCCATGATCCGGGTCTACGGCAATCTGGGCCGCGCCCTCGGCGTGCAGTGGCTTTTCGGCGGCGCCATCGACAAGAGCCATCCGCCGACCGTGGTCGCGAGCACCATGGTGGTCATCGTCAACTCGCTCGGGATCCTCGGCGGCGCGGTCGTGCTGGTCATGAGCCTGATCAACGCCTACGCCTCCGACATCGTCCTGAACGCCCTCTTCGCCAAGAATCTCATCTATTTCTTCGGGCACGTCTTCATCAACATCAGCATCTATATGGCGGTGATCGCGGTGTACGAGCTGCTTCCCCGCTACACCGGACGGCCGTGGGGTGTTTCGCGGCCGTTCCTGTGGGGATGGGCGGCGAGTACCGTCATGGTGCTGACGGTCTACCCGCACCACCTGCTGATGGACTTCGCCATGCCGCGCTGGATGGCCGTGATGGGCCAGGTCGTCTCCTACACGAGCGGCCTCCCGGTCTTCACGGTGACCGCGTATGGTGCCTTGACCAACATCTACCGCTCCGGACTGCGCTGGCGCACGCCGGCCATGCTCCTCATCCTGTCGATGTTCGGCTGGGCGGCGGGCATCGTTCCCGCCATCATCGACGCCACCATCAGCGTCAACCGGGTCATGCACAACACCCTCTGGGTCCCCGGCCACTTCCATTTCTATCTCCTGCTGGGCGTCCTGCCCATGCTGCTGGCCTTCATGTATCACGTCATCGGGGCAGACGCCGATCGCCCCGAGCGCGGAAGCGACCGGCTCGGTGTTGCCACCTATATTCTCGGCGGCCTGACCTTCGTCCTGATGTTCCTTGCCGGGGGCCACGCCAGCGTGCCGAGGCGTTGGGCCGTGCATTTCGCGGAATGGCAATCGTACGACCGCGTGGCCTCAATCGGGGCCGTCCTGGTGATCCTCGCCCTGACGCTCTTTACCGTGCGCATCTGCCGCGGCCTGCTGCATCGAGCGTCCCGGTCTCAACCAGCGTTGAGCGGGTGACAGCCCTGCGCACCATCCTGCTGTCCGTCGTGCTGGTGCTCGCGGGTGGGAGTGGGCTGGCCGTGGCCACGGATGGTTTCCGTGCCTTCACCACCGAGACGGCCCGCCGCGTTGCGGTGCGTCGCCACCCGGTGCCGGTGCCGGCGGTGCCGCTCGAGAATCAAGCCGGGGTGCCGTTCACCCTGGCGGACCTCCAGGGGCGGTGGATCCTGGTGGACTTCATCTACACACGCTGCCTGACGCTCTGCATGACGCTCGGCGGCGACTTCGCGCAACTGGAGAGGCAACTGGCCATCCCGATTGCCGAGGGAAAGGTGCAGCTCCTCAGCATCAGCTTTGATCCCGCCCACGATGCACCGGCCGAGCTGTCAGCCTACCTCGCGCGGTTCCGGAACCGGAATCCGGCGTGGCAGGCAGCGCGACCAACCACCGCGGAAGGACTCGGACGGCTGAAGCGTGCACTTGGGCTCACCGTGATCCCGGACAGCATGGGCGGCTTTACCCACAACGCGGGGATTCTCCTCGTGAATCCGGCGGGTGAACTCGTGGACATCTTTGATGTTGGACAGGTGGATCAGGTGAAAGAGGCAGTGCTGGCTCGGCTGGGGTCATGACAGGCGGGCGCTGGTCCCGACCGATGTGCGGCGCCAGCCTGCTCGCGGTGATGGCGCTGGTGCCGCCGGTGCGCCACGCACTCGAATCGAGCATGACCGCGCAGATGCTGGGACAACTGCCGCTCCTGGTCGCGGCTGGTGCCCTGGTCGCTCCCGCGGTTTCCCCCGCCCTCCGTGCGCGCCTGCATCGATGGAACCAGGGGGGCGTCACCGGGCTCGTGCTGGCCTCCCTCGTCGCCGCGTGCTGGATGCTGCCCAGGTCGCTCGACGCTTCCACGCTGCGGCCGCTGATGGCCGTCGCCAAGTACCTGACCGTCCCGTTGCTGATCGGGCTACCCTTCGCGCTCAGCTGGCCGCGCATGGGTTTTGTCGTCCGGGGTGTCTTCCTGGCGGAGGTCGTGGCGACCTGCTTCCGGCTGGGCTGGCTCTACCGCGTGTCACCCATCCGCCTGTGCAACAACTATGGACTGAGCGACCAGCAACGGCTGGGCGGGTACCTGCTCATGCTGGGCGGCGGGTTGCTGGCCTGGATCGGCTGGAAGCTGCTCATGGGACGCTTTGAATCAGGTCCACCCCTGCCGGGAGGCCTGCCTCCCGCAACGGATCACCCGGAGTGGACCCCCGCCGGGCTGTCCCCAGACGTCGCGAGCAGGTACGAGGATGCTCGACTCCGGGGTCTCTGCCACGAGGGCGCCCTGGAAGCAGCGCTCGGAGTGACTCCGCAACCGCCTACCCCCACAGCGTCGCATCCGCCACCCGTTCCGTCTCGTCCAGTCGGCGCTCGTGCGCCGTCAGCAGGTCGCTCCGGGAAATAATCCCTACCACCCGGCCGGATCCATCCTCCGCCATGACCGGCAGGCGGCCGACCTTTGCCTGCACCATGCGATCCGCGGCGTCCCTGAGGGATTGGTGCCCCTGGACCACGATGGGCACCCGGCGAATCAGGCCACGGACGAACGCATCCCCTGCCACCTCGGGATTCTGAATCTCCCGTCGGGTCAAGAGGCCGACCAGCCGGCCGTTGCTATCAACAACTGGAAAGCCCTGGTGGGTGGACGCCGTTTCCCCCGACAGCCAGGCCCGGGTCTCGGCAACGGTGGCATCGGCGGACAGGGTCACCACCGCCCGCGTCGCGTGGTCCCGCACCAGGAGACGTTCCAGGAAGTCCGCAGAGTACTCGGTGATGACTGGCGTGCCGCGCCGCGCGAGTCGCTCCGTCATGATGGTGTAGCGCATCGTCCGGAGTGAAATCAAGTAGGCACCGGTGCACCCTGCCAGCAGGGGAAGGAGCCCCATTGGCTGGTGCGTCGCCTCGAAGGCGAACACCACCGATGCGAGCAGCGCGCGCGAGGCCCCCGTGAACGCCGCCGCCATGCCGACGAGGCCCGCCACTCGCGGATCGATGCCGAGCATCGGGAGGACGGCGGCAGCCCCCGCACCCACCAACACCCCGGCGCCGCCGCCGATGGTGAAGAGCGGCGCGAGCGTTCCGCCGGCGGTCCCGCTGCCAAGGGCAATCGACCACGAGATGAGCTTGGCGACGACCAGCAGGAGCAGTGCCTGCCCCGCCAGGCTGCCGTCCAGCAACTGCTGGATGTTGTCGTACCCGACGCCGAGCGTCCGCGGGGAGAGGTATCCCATCAATCCCACCACGATCCCGCCGATGGCCGGCCACCACATCCAATGAATGGGGAGCCGTTCGAAGGCGTCCTCGATGCGGTAAAGCCCCTTGGTGATCACAACGCCCAGCCAGCCAATCAGGACGCCGATGACGGTGTAGGCGGCCAGGGCCATCCCCGACGGGGTGGCGATGAACTCCATCGGGAAGACCGCCGTCGGGCCATGCACGGCAATGCGGAATCCGGCGGCGGCAGCCGAGGCCAGGGCCACCGGGGCCAGCGAGCGCGGGCGATACTCGAAGAGGAGAAGTTCCACGGCGAGGAGGGTCGCGGAAACGGGGGAGCCGAAGACGGCGGACATGCCAGCCGCCGCGCCGGCCGCCAGCAGAGTTTTTCGTTCGTCGGCGGTGACCCGAAGCGCCTGTCCCACGAGCGAGCCCAGCGCGCCGCCCGAGGCGATGATCGGGCCCTCCGCGCCGAAGGGACCACCGGTGCCAATCGAAATGGCGCTCCCGACAGGTTTCAACAGGGTGACACGGGGCGGTATCCGGCTTTCGCCCACCAGGACCCGCTCCATGACTTCGGGAATGCCGTGGCCACGGATGGCAGGCGAACCCCAGCGCGCCAGCACGCCCACAATCAGCCCACCAACCACCGGCACGACAATCACCCAGGCACCGAGGGTGTTGCCGGCGGGAGACGTGAAGGCGAGCGACCACCGCCCGTAGAAGCTCAGATTGGTGACGAGTCCGATGAGCGCCATGAGCGCCTCGGCCAGCACGCCGGCACCGAGGGCAATGACAATGGCCAGCCCCGACACCAGGAGGAGGCGTCGGTCGGCCAGCGGCGCGGATTCAGGGGCGGAGTGCGTCGACATTGATGGCAACGAAAATAGCACCGTCCGGGAAGATGTTGCAGCACCCGATGAATGGATGGAGGCGCCCGGTTTGTGTGCAACAGCGTGCCGGGCCCATACCGGCATCGGCCCGGCCTGGCGTCACCGGCGGACTAGCCCGCGAAGGAGACTCGTCAGGACGCTCGGCAACTGTGTCGGCCGCGAAAGTACGGTAAAGTGGCGCCCGAAGATCCGGGTGGCATACGTCGGGGCCTGCCGGTCCACGGTGAGACAGGACACGTGAACACCCTGCATCCGCGCCTCCGCGACCGCCATGCGCGTGTCTTCAATCCCATAGCGGCCCTCGTATTCATCGACGTCGTTTGGGCGCCCATCAGAGAGAAGGAGCAGCAACCGATGCCGGACGGGTTGCTGCACCAGGGAGGCGGTGGCGTGCCGAAGGGCGGCCCCCGTCCGCGTGTATCCATCCGCCTCGAGGCCCGCGATTCGCCGACGAACGGCTGCCATCCCGGTCGGCTCCCCGAAGCGTTTCAGTACGCGGACGACGACCCGGGATGGCCCTTCGCTCGAGAAGGCCAGCACCGCGTGTGGGTCGCCCAGCGCGGCGAGGGCCTCCACCACCACCAGGAGCGCCTCCTTCTCCACGTCGATGATCCGTTGCTGCCCGGTGACCCACCCATCGGTGGAGGCGCTGACATCAACCAGCAGCGCGATGGCGGTGTCTCGCTGCATTGGACGCACGTCGATGTAGAAGCGATCATCGGCGGTGCTCCCGGCCCGGCGGTCAGCGTGCGCGGCGACCAAGGCATCCACATCCAGTTCGGCGCCGTCCGGTTGCCGCCGGAGCGCGATCCGCCGGGGCCGGAGCAACTCGAAATCGCGACGCACAGCGCGGATCATGGAGGCATGCCGGCGCAGTGTGCGAGTCACCCACGCTTCCTCGCCATCCTCGGCCAGACGCGCGCGAAGCACGCACGCCCGCGATCGATAGGCCGCCGCCCGCCAGTCCCATTCGGGATACACCAGGCCACCCGGTCCGGCCGCCGCAGCGGCCCCCGGGACGCGAGCGAGTGGATTTTCGCCGGCCAGAATCTCCGAGACGGGGCCTGGCCGGCGGACCAGCCGTGCCTCAGGCAACTCTGCGAGCATATCCGCCAGATCGCCCGGGTCGGCCTGGTCGTCCCGATCGGCAGGTCGCTGCAGCCCGGCGGGATCCTCCGCCTTCTCCTGCACGTCATCGGCTCGCACCATCCAGGTTCCCGGCGTGTCGTCGTCTTCGTCGGAGTCGGCGTCCCGAGTGCGCGGGCGCCGAGGCAGGATTCGGCTTCGGCCCGCGGCGGGAGCGGCATCACCCGCGCCGGTCGGGGTCGATGCCGGCGCCGTGTCCGACACGTCCTCAATGGCCCCCCAGAGCGGCACGGGGGCCATCCCGCGATAGGGACCGTCGAGCGCGGACACCCTCTGCTGGTGGGCAACGGCCCAGGCGCACGAATGGGCCGCAGTGGCAGCCTCGACAAAAGGCGGCGGCGGTCCAGTCGGATCGGCAGCGAGCAGCGCGAGCACCAGTCGTTCCACCGCGCGGTCCTGCTCGGACATCCGTCCTCGTTCCGGCCGGGTTGACGCCGCGTCCCGTCTCGCCTCCCTGAACTCCTCGGTGAGACGGGGTAACATCCGCAGGAGCCAAGCGTCGATGGCCGCCGCCTCTGCGAGGAAGTAGAGATCCCGGACCAGCGTGTCCCGTCGGGGTGCGGCGATTCGGGTGCCCCGGTGCGCCCGCGCCGCCTGTTCGAGGGCCAACAGCCGATAGCGGCCAGCCACCCGGGCCTCCGGCAGCGAGTCAAGACGGCTGGGCAGCCGAATCTGGTCTCCTTGAAGCGATGCGATGGGAACGGAAGGGGTTCGGTGCGCCACGCGACGGTGGGCGACCCTGGCGAGGAAGCTTGGCAGCACCGGTGCCTCTGCCACACCGATGTCGGGTGCGTCGGGAAAGACGGCAGCGATGAAGAGTTCCAGACGCCGGCGCAATTCACGGAGACCCGGAGGCTGAGGGGTGCCATCGGCACGTCGTGCCCAGAGCTCCCGCACCAGCTTTGTAGCGTAGAGCGCACCCTCGGCGAGTACGTCCTCGGGCTCCGCCACCCGCTAGAAAGTCGCGGCGATCAAGTCGCCGATGGCGGCGAGGAGGTCGGGATCGTCCGTGAGCGGCCCCATCAGAGCCACGCGGGTGGCCTGTGCCGGGGCGATACCGCCGGCGATGAGGCGTGCGGTGGCCACGAGGAGCCGGCTGCTGGGGACTTCGACAAGTCCACGGTCCCGGAGCCGCCGGATCCGTTGGGCCAGCTCCACCAGCGCGGCCGCCGTGCCGTGATCCACCCCACCCTCGTGCGCCACGACCCGACCCTCCACCTCGGGAGGGGGGAAATCGAATTCGAGGGCGACAAAGCGCTGGCGCGTACTCGGCTTGAGGTCCTTCAGGACGTGCTGGTATCCGGGATTGTAGGACACCACGAGCTGAAAGCCCGGCGCGGCCTCAATCAACTCGGACGTCTTCTCGACCGGCAGCATCCGGCGGTCGTCTGTCAGGGGATGGATAACCACGATGACATCCTGCCGCGCCTCGACGACCTCGTCGAGGTAGCAAATCGCCCCGAGGCGGGCGGCGCGCGCCAGCGGCCCGTCCTGCCAGGATGTCTCCCCGCCCCGGACCAGCCATCGTCCGGTGAGATCGCTGGCCGACAAATCGTCGTGGCAGGCCACGGTCACGAGGGGGCGGTTGAGCCGCCAGGCCATGTGCTCGACGAACCGCGTCTTGCCGCACCCGGTCGGTCCCTTGAGCATGACGGCCAATCCCCGGCGGTGGCATTCGCCGAAAATCGTGACCTCAGCTCCGACCGGCAGATAGTAGGGCTCCGCTCCGCCCGGATGGCGCAGCCCGTCCGGCAGCGTCCGCGCGGACGCGGAAAGCCCCTGCGCGCTCACTTCATCATTCTGGGGTGCCTGCCCCCGCCGCCGGCCACTTGGCGAACCGGGTGGACCGCCGGGGCGCCAGGAGGAAGAAATCGTAGAGATAGAGCGCGACGCCCAGCACGAACACCAGGCCGGTGGCCAGCACCATCAGGAAATGGACTTGGATCTTCTGCTGGGTCTGTAGGTAGCCGATGCCCAGGACCCGCTCGAGGTAGGTCTGGCCGATCCCGGCCGCCGCGAATGCCATGGTCATGCCGAACATGCCGCCGACCTGCAGCCAGAACGCCCAGATCCCCGCGGAGGAATCGGTGTGCTCTTCGTCGTGACCGAAGAGTCCCGGCGCCGCGTACGTGATCATCGCCAGGACGATCATCACGTAGGCGCCAAAGAACGCCATGTGTCCGTGCATCGCAGTGATCATCGTGCCGTGCGTCCATTTGTTGACGGACGGCCAGGTGTGCGCCAGTCCCAGCACCCCGGCGCCCAGCGCAGAGAACACGGCGCTCCCGATGGTCCAGTGCAGGGCCAGGCGGTTCGGGTGACTCAGGCCTGAGCGCCGCATGGCCATGTACGCGTAGACCGCCATGCCGAGGAAGGCGAGCGGCTCCAGCGCGCTGAAGAACGCGCCGAGGGGCAGCCAATAGGCAGGCACGCCGACCCAGTAGTAATGGTGGGCGGTCCCCAGGATCCCGGCGATGAAGGTGAGTCCGACGATCACGTACAGCCACTTCTCCATTACCTCGCGGTCGGCGCCGGACAGGCGGATTAGGAGATACGCCAGGAGACCCCCCTGCACCATTTCCCAGACGCCCTCGACCCAGAGGTGCACCGTCCACCAGCGGTAGTAGATGCTGACGGTGTAATTGTTGAACGTGAGGAGCGCTGGCAGGTAGAGCAGCGCCGTGAGCGCCAGCCCCGCCACCAGGACCCCCTCCGTGGTGGTGAGCTTCCGAGCCTTCCAGATCGTCATGCCGATGTTGTAGAGGAACATCAACATCACGACCACGATCGCGAGCTTCACCGGCATCGGCTGTTCGAGCAGCTTGTTGCCCTCGGTCCAGCCAAAGAGATATCCGACCACCGCCGTCACCCCGGCCAGGGTCCAGAGCCCGAGCTGCCAAAAGGCGAGTCGCGACGAGTACAGTTCCGTCCGCGATTCCTCCGGCACCAGCCAGTACGTCGCGCCCATGAATCCGGTCAGCACCCACACCAGCAGCAGGTTGGTGTGGATCTCCTTGCTCACATCGAACGGCAGGATGGCCTGGATGGGGTCGGGCCCGAGGTACTTGATGATGGACAGAATGCCGAACACCATCTGGAGGCCGAACAGGAGCAGGGCGACGACGAAGTAGGGATAGGCGACGGCCTGCGTGCGATAACGCATGTCCGCTCCGGACTACTTGAGAGTCATGAGGTAGGCGACCAGTGCATCGATCTGCGCAGGTTGCAGCGATTGGTCGAAGCCGGACGGCATGAGCGACTGACCGTTGCTGGAAAAGTTTGCTCCCGGCACCAGGAACGCGTTCGGATCCACGATCGACTCGCGGATGTACGTCGCGACGTCCTTCGCCTGGCCCTGGTATGCCGTGCTCGTGATGATCTCGCTTGCCGTCCTCGCGATGCCCGCGAGCGAGGGCCCCACCATGTTCACCCCGGGCGACGTGGAATGACAGGCAAAGCACCCGGGCGGGGACTGGCCGAACAGCGCCTGCCCCACGGCCACTGGATCGGTCGACGCCGCCTCCGGCGATGCCCCACCGATGTCCGCCCCGGGAATTGCGCTGCCCGAGACGAGGATGGGCCGGGGAGGCCAGCCGTGGGTGTCGATGTTCCCGACCCACCCCAGGAACGCAATGACCTCGGCAATCTCCTGGGGCGACAGGTTGAGGTTCGGCATGAGGCGCCGGTCCCGCTCCGCACTGTAGAACTTGGCGGGGTCCGCGAGGAAGGCGCTGAGGTACGCGGTCCCCCGCTGCTGCGCAATCTTGGTCAGGTCGGGCGCGTAGTACGCGCCCTCCCCAAGCAGCGTATGACAGTTGATGCAGTTCTTCCGGTGCCAAACATGCTTCCCGGCCAGCACCTCGGGCGTGATTTGGTCGCTGTGCGTCAGCGTCGGAAACTGCCGATGACTGTCGACCGTCAGCACGACGAAGATGAGGGAAAACAGCACCGTAGACCCGAGAAAGAATGCGCGCGTCTGTCGTTTGGTCATGAGGCCACCTGAGTCACACGCCGATCCGTGGGAAGTACTGGAGAGCCATGAAGCCACCATAGCCGGCGGCGGCGGCCATCAAGAGGAGCATAAAAACGCAGAGCGCCTTGGTGAGGCGCGAATCGGCTCCAGCGACCGGTGCTGCGGGAGTATGCTCCATCACTGATCTCCAGGTCGTCAGGCGCGTGCCGTGGATTGGCTGAGGGCAGACGCGATAGCATATCACCCGCCCGGTGGTCGCGCAAGCCGCGTCCGGCGTTCCAGCACCGGACCGCAGATGCGCCGGCGTCGGGATTGTTCTGCGCTCACCCCTTCCGGGAACCAGCGGTCCACCCTGAGGCCGGCGATGACCCGCTTGGAGCAGACGCGCTCCACTTCGAGTGGCGTGAGGCGCTTCGCCCGATCCGGATAGAGGCACCAAGCTGTCTGCGTCAGCGGGAGCAGTCACGAGGCTCCCGAGTGCTCCTGGGACCCGCATATCAACAGAGGGATCAGGCCGTGCAGGGCAGATGCGGAACGCGCTCGACTCGAGAATTCGCCTCAAAGCCTGAGCAACCACGAAAGGAACCGCGAAAGACCGCAACTCGGGCACAAAACAGAAACCCCGCACCGGCACCTAAGCCGTTGCGGGGTCGATATTTCAGATCAGTGGGCCTGGGAGGAGTTGAACCTCCGACCTCACGCTTATCAGGCGTGCGCTCTAACCACCTGAGCTACAGGCCCGGTTCGCCGGCCACCTTTGGCCAGCCCGGGGAGGCGGTAGGATAACGGCGCTGCGGGGCCGATGCAACTTTGCCGGCCCCGCGGCCACTACTCGTCCCAGTCGCCCCCGCGCTTGCGGCGGGGCTTGGGATCGTCCTCGTCATCGATGTCGAATTCCTCGTCGTCGATGTCGTCGTCTTCCGCGTCCTCGTCGTCGATGTCCTCGTCGTCGAGATCGTCCTCGTCCTCGTCGTCATCAAAACTGAAGCCATCATCCTCGAACTCGTCGGCATCCTCGTCAAATCGGGGCTTCCTGCCCACGACCGCGGTCGACGTCTCCCAGGCCCACATAACTCCCTCCGGCGAAAAGTGTCTGGCTGGCACCGTACTACCCTCAGGAGGCGTCCGCCACGCGGCTGGCGCGGCTGGCCCGCTTCCGGTCGATCGCCGAGAGGTTCCGCTTGCGGAGCCGGATCGTCTTCGGCGTGACTTCGATCAGTTCGTCCTCCTCGATGTACTCGAGGCCGTACTCCAGCGTGATGTCCCGCGGCGGCTCCAGGATGATGTTGTCGTCCGACGCGGTGGTCCGCATGTTCGACAGCTTCTTTTCCTTGGTCACGTTCACGTCGAGGTCGCCGGGCCGGCTGTTCTCCCCCGCGATCATCCCCTCGTACACCTGGTCGCTCGGCGCCACGAACATCTGCGCCCGCTCCTGCAGGTTGCCGAGCGC
>DAOLIZ010000007.1:0-42500 GCA_035328285.1 Gemmatimonadales bacterium | reverse complement strand
GGCCGGCGGCGGCGCCCTGATTGGCGCCGTCGCCGCGGCACTGGTGCCGGTCCTCTTTTCCTATGGCGGGTGGCAGCAGACCAACTTCATCGCCGAGGAAATCATCGAGCCGGAGAAGAACTTGCCGAGAGCGCTGGTGCTCGGCGTGGTGGTGGTGGTGCTGGTCTATGTCCTGGCCAATGCGGCGTATCTCGGGGCGCTCGGGGTGGCGGGACTCGCGGCGAGTTCGGCGCCGGCCGCGGATACGATGCAGGTGTTGCTCGGACCGGCGGGGCGGATCGTCATCACGGCGGGAATCGTCTTCTCGACCTTCGGGTTCCTGAATCTCGTGATCCTGGTGACGCCGCGTGTCTTTCAGGCCATGGCGGCCGACGGCCTCTTCTTCGAGCGCTTCGCGCGGCTGCATCCGAAGTTTCGGACTCCGGTGCCGGCCATCGTCTTCCTGGGCGTATGGTCGGCCCTGCTGGTCTATACCGGCAAGTATGGCGCGCTCCTCGACTACGTAGTCTTTGCCGACTGGATCTTCTTTGGCCTGACGGCGCTCACGCTCGTGGTTTTCCGGCGGCGGGACGGCATGGCAGGAGTGCGCTTCAGCGTGCCGGCGTTCCCGGTGGCCATGGCCGTCTTCGTGGGTGTGGCCGGGTACGTGGTGGTGGGGTCGATCCTCTCCAACCCGGGCAACGCCGTGCGTGGCGCGGGGTTACTCGCCCTGGGTCTTCCGGTCTACCTCTACTGGCGATCGGCGGGCCTCCGCGCCTGACCGCTTCGAAGGGTAGCCCAGGCGTTCCGCCAGTTTCGCCGCATCCGCTCCAGGCCAGGCCGGGCCAGCGGAGTGTCGCCAAACCGGGCCGCAAACTCCGCCTCATCCATCCGCTCGAAGAAGCCTTCGTCAGCTCCTCGCAATTCGCCGCGATCCCTGAACTCGGGAACGGTGGTCTCCGTCGCAAAGCGCAAATTCCACGGACAGACGTCGTTGCAGATATCGCAGCCGAATGCCCACCCGTCGAATTGGCCGGCCAGTTCGGCTGGAAGCTCCGATTTGTACTCGATGGTGAGGTAGGAGATGCACCGTGTCGCGTCCAGGACGTAGGGCTCGACGAACGCGTCGGTCGGGCAGGCATCGAGGCACTTGGTGCAGCTGCCGCAGTGGTCGGTGGCGAAGGGGGCGTCCACCTCCAGCGCCAGGTCGGTGAAGATGCTGCCGATGACAAACCAGGAGCCGAGGCCGGGACGGAGGAGCATCGTGTTCTTGCCGATCCAGCCGAGGCCGGCCCGCTCGGCGAGCTCGCGCTCAGGGACGGGGCCGGTATCCACGTAGGTCCTGGCGGTCCTCGCTCCGTGGCCGAGCAGTAATTCAGCTAACTGATTGATTCTATTCAGTGTAACAATGTGGTAGTCATTACTACGACTATATCTTGCCAGCCTCGGCGCCTGAGCCGATGAACTTGGTTCTGGGTAGTAGTAGTTATCGAGAATAACAACTGCCCGCGTTGCTTCACGATCGATGAGGCGCGTGTCCTTCCGCTTCTTCGCCTGGCGGTTGATGTACCGCATGTTCCCGCCGTACCCCGCCTTGAGCCACGCCGTGAGCGCATCGGCACGGGCCGAAGGCCCGAGGTCGGTGATGCCGCATGCGGCGAAGCCCAGCTCCACGGCGCGGGCCTTCACCTCCATGCCGGTGAGGGTCACGGCGAAGGGGCCGGTGCGGGATCCCCCGGTTGCGCCGGATCGTGACCGGTGATGATGCGGGCTCCCCGGGCATAGGTGATGTAGGAGATGGCCCACTCGATCATCACCAGCAACCGGTTCCGGAATCCGATGAGGAAGAAGATGTGCACGAACACCCAGGCGAACCACGCGGGGAAGCCGCCGAAGTGCAGCCGGCCCAGGTCCGCCACACCGCGCCCGCGGCCGATGACGGCCAGCTGGCCCCGGTCGCGGTACGCGAATCGTTCGCGATCGCGACCGGCGAGGTCCCGCTGGATGGAAGCCGCCGCGAAGCGACCCTGCTGGATGGCAACGGGGCAGAGCCCGGGCAGAAATTGGCCCTCCCCGACCTCGAAGGCGGCGGCATCCCCGAGGACGAAGACCTCCGGGTGTCCGGGGATGGTGCAGTCGGGCCGCACGAGCGCCCGTCCGCTTCGATCGAGCGGGGTGCCCAGCGACTGCAGCAGGGGGCTCGCCCGATTGCCGGCGGCCCAGACCACGGTGTGCGTGGGAATCACGAGCCTGCCGGCCGACACATGTTCAGCCTGGACATCGGTCACGAAGGTCTCGGTTCGCACCTCGACGCCCAGGTGCCGGAGCGCTTCACGCGCGTCGGCGCCGAGTTCAGGGGGGTAGCTCGGGAGCAGCTGACGCCCTGCCTCGAGCAGCATGACGGTCGCGGCGCGGGGGTCGATGCGCCGGAAGTCGCGCCGCAGCGCAAACTGCCGGATCTCGGCGAGCGCCCCGGCCACCTCCACGCCGGTCGGTCCGCCCCCCACGACCACGAAGGTCAACAGCGCCCGCCGCTTCTCGGCGTCCGGTTCCCGCTCCGCCGCCTCGAAGGCCAGCAGCACCCGGCGGCGGACCTCCTCCGCGTCATCCGCGGTCTTGATCCCCGGCGCGAACCGCTCCCACGCCTCGTGTCCGAAGTAGGAGTGCCGGACACCCGGGGCGAGCAGGAGATAGTCATACGGCAGATGATTCCCGTCCGCGAGCCGGAGGCTTCGCGCCGCCACGTCGACGGCCTCCACCTCGGCCATGAGCACCTCGGTGTTCCGTTGCCGGCGCAGGATGGAGCGAATGGGCGAGGCGATATCGCTGGTGTCGAGGGCGGCGGTGGCCACCTGGTAGAGCATCGGCTGGAAGAGGTGGTAGTTGGTCCGGTCCACCACCGTCACATCGACCGGGGCGGTGCGCAGCGCCTTGGCGGCATACAGGCCGGCAAATCCGCCGCCGACGATGATCACGTGCGGGCGAGGCGCCATGCTCAGAGCCCCATCGTCTCCCGGCGCCAGCGGACGAAGCGCAGCATGTCCTCGAGCGGCGGGACGGCGTCTTCGGAGCCGTAGGCGGTGTACATCCGCCAGCGGAGGTAGGTGCGATCGGGCAGGGGAAGGAAGGGAGGGGCGGCCCACCAGTGACGACGGCGAAACGCCCATCCAGTGCGCAGCAGGTCGACCGCCAGCCGGGGGTTCACCGCCGCGCGAAGCGTGGCGGCGCCCAGCAGCGAGGCCCAGGAGCCGCGGAAGTCGGCGGCTCCGGGATGCTCGGGATGGTGAGCGGCGGGAGACATGGGGACAATATATATGAAGACCGGGGACCGAGGACGGCGCGGGAGGGGTGGCAGGCGCCCGGGATGGCGGTAGTATTCACCCTGTCGCTCGATCCGTCCCCGCCCGGAGAGTTCATGCTCCTGAGTACCGTCCTGCTTGGTGCCGCGCTCGCCATGACCCCCTCCTCGGTCCTGGGGCCGAAAAACGACGTGCTCTACATGAAGAACGGCGACAAGCTGACCTGTGAGATCAAGTCCATGGATGCCGGGGCCATCTACGTGAGCCTGGACTACGTCAACGGGAATATCTCGGTGGAGTGGGCACGCCTGGCGCGCCTGGAGAGTCCAAACCTCTTTCTCGTGTCGCTCGATGATGGCACCGTGTACAACGGACGGATCGCGATCCATCCCGTGGAGGGAACCGATTCGGTGCTGATGGTCATCACGGAGATCGATGGGCGGGTGGCCACCTTCGACAAGTCCCGTATCGCGTCATTCAGCAGTACCGGAGCCTCCTTCTGGGGCCGCCTCAACGGCAGCATCTCGTCGGGGGTCAGCTACGCCAAGGGAAACGAGACGACAACCTACAGCATCAGTTCGACCGTCGGCTATCCGCGCCCGAGGTGGAGCGCCGCCGTCGGCTTCAACTCGAACTTCTCGAACAGCAGTGGCGCGGACGCAGCGACCCGCAACCAGCTCCAGCTTACCGCCGCCCACCTGATGCGGTGGAACAACTGGTACTACACCGGCTTCGGCAACGGCTTGCAGAGCTCTGAGCAGCAGATTGCCCTGCAGACGATGCTGGGCGGCGGGGTGGGGCGCTACCTCCGAAAGACCAGCAACGTGCGGATATCGGCCGTCGGTGGCGTGGTGTGGCAGGGGACCACCTACGAATCGGGTGTCAGCACGGCGAGCCGGGAGGACATGCTGGGCGTGCTGCTGCTCGGCACGGTCAGCTACGTGAAATTCAAGAAGACCACGCTCACCATGACCGTCAACGCGATTCCGTCCCTCACCGAGGCCGGCCGCTTCTACTTCAACACGAACGCCAGCTACTTCCTCAAGCTCTTCGGCCAGATCAACTGGAACCTGTCGTTCTACGGCAACTGGGACACCCAGCCTCCCGCCGGCACCTCCGGCAACGACTACGGCATCAACTCCGGACTCAGCTTCACCTTTGGCAACCAGTAGCGGCGTGCCTCACACCCTGGCGGCACGGTACCGTGCCGAGTTCCCGGTCTTCGAACGCTGCGTCTACCTGAACAGCTGCTCCCTCGGCGCGCTCTCGCGTCGCTCCCGCGCCCGCGTGAACGAGTACCTCGACCTGTGGGACGCCCGCGGCGCCTCGGCGTGGTACGAGACCTGGTGGGCGGCGCTGGCGGAGCTGCGCGACCGGTATGGGGCGCTGGTTCACGCCCCGCCCGGCACCATCGCCCTGCATCCCAACGTGTCCGGCGCCCTCGGCGTCGTGGCCTCGACCCTCGACTACACCCGCCGGCCGAAGGTGATCGTCACCAGCCTCGACTTTCCCACCATCGGCTACCAGTGGATGGCCAAGGCGCGGGAGGGCGTCGAAGTGGTGGTGCTCGACAGCCCCGACGGCGTCGGCGTGCCGCTGGAGATGTACGAACGCGCCGTCGACGGACGCACGGGAATCGTCGCGACCAGCCATGTCTTCTTCACCAGCGGCGCCATCCAGGACGTCGCGGCCCTGTCCGCGATCGCACACAAGGCCGGCGCGCTCTGCCTGGTCGACGGCTACCAGGCCGCCGGCCAGCTCCCGGTCGACGTCCAGGCGCTGGACGTCGATTTCTACCTGTCCGGCGGGCTCAAGTGGCTGCTCGGCGGGACCGGCGTCGCCTTCCTGTACGCCAGGCCGGAGCTGATCCCCACCCTGCATCCCACGGTGACGGGGTGGTTTGCGCATCGCGAGCAGTTCCGCTTTGATTCCCGCGCGCTGGAGGTGCACGACGACGCGCGGCGGCTGGAAGCGGGGACTCCCCCGCTGATGCCGGTCTATGCGCAACTGGGCGGGCTCGACATTCTCGAGGAGATCGGCATTCCCGCCGTCCGTGCCGCGACCGCCGCGCTGACCGAGGATCTCCTCGCCCTGGCGGCGGCCGCCGGCCTCGCGCCGAAGGTGGCGCCGCACGCGGAGGACCGGAGCGCCATCGTCATGCTCCCGTCGCCGGATCCCGCCGCCGACGTGCGGCGGCTGGCCGACGCGGGGTTCATCGTGGATGCGCGGCCGGGTCATGTGCGGGTCTCACCCTACTTCTATAACCTGCCCGACGATCACCGGGCCCTGCTGGAGTGCCTGACCGATGGCCGCTGACGCGCCCACCCCGCCGGATCGCCCCATCGACCGCAGCCTGACCGAGGACGAGCTGCTCTTCGACCGCTTCGCCACCGACGCCGAGCGACGGCGGGCCGATGCCCTCAAGATCAGCGACTCGTGGCGCGTGCTCCGGATCATGGGGGAGTTCGTCTGGGGCTTCGACAACCTGGCGACGATCAAGGACGGCGTGTCGATCTTTGGCTCGGCGCGGACCACGCCCGACAACCGGTACTACCGCGACGCGGTGGCGGTCGCGCAGTTGCTGGCGGCGCACGGAATTCCCGTCATTACCGGCGGCGGGCCCGGCATCATGGAGGCGGGCAATCGCGGCGCCAAGGAGGCGGGAGGGGAGTCGGTGGGCTGCAACATCGAACTGCCGTTCGAGCAGGGAAACAACCCCTACCTGACCAAGAACCTGCTCTTCAAGTTCTTCTTCGTCCGCAAGACGATGTTCGTGAAGTATGCCACCGCGTTCATCGTCTTCCCCGGCGGCTACGGCACGATGGACGAGCTCTTCGAGGCGCTGACCCTGATCCAGACCGGCAAGGTGAAGTCCTTTCCCGTCATCCTCTTCGGCCGGGCGTACTGGGAGGGCATGGTCGAGTGGCTTTCGCGCACGGTGGCAGGCGCGGGGAACATCAACGCCGGAGACCTGACCCTCTTTCACCTGACCGACGACCCGGAAGAGGCCGTCCGAATCGTCCTCGACGCCCGCGCCAAGCGCGCCTGACCTTCCGTCCAGACCGGAGCACGGCATGACACGTCCCTCGGGCCCCTACCTGCGCGGCCAGCGCATCGATCCCACCGCCATCACCGGCGGCGAGCAGATCGCCGACCTCGTGGACAATGCCTTCCTGGCCTACAACGCCGGCCGGCTCCGCGAAGGGTGCCGGCTCTTCACCACGCGGATGCTGCAGCCCGACACGACGGTCGGCATGAGCCTCACCGGGGCCATGACCCCGGCCGGCATCGGCATGAGCTGCCTCATCCCGCTGATGGAAGCAGGGTTCGTGGACTGGATCATTTCCACGGGCGCCAACCTCTATCATGACGCCCACTTCGCACTGGGGCTGGCGCTGCATCGCGGCCGCCACGACGTCGACGACGTGGAGCTCCGGGACAAGGGCGTGGTGCGCATCTACGACATCTTCTTCGACTACAACGTGCTGCTCTCCACCGACGCGTTCGTGCGCGAGGTGTCGGCGCGGCCGGAATTCCAGCGCGCCATGAGCTCGGCGGAATACCACTACCTGCTCGGGGGCTATCTCCGGGAACGGGAGGCGGCCCTCGGCCTCTCGAAGCGGTCGGTGCTGTCCACCGCGCACGAGCTCGCGGTGCCGATCTACACAAGCTCGCCCGGCGACAGCTCGATCGGCATGAACGTCGCCGAGCAGGCGCTGGCCGGGAGCCAGCTGCGGTTCGACGTGAGCGCCGACGTGAACGAGACGGCGGCCATCGTGCTCGAGGCGAAGCGCACCGGCGGCAAGAGCGGCGTGCTGATCGCCGGCGGCGGCAGCCCCAAGAACTTCATCCTCCAGACCGAGCCGCAAATCCAGGAGGTGCTCGGGATCGACGAACGGGGCCATGATTACTTCCTGCAGATGACCGACGCCCGGCCCGATGTCGGCGGGCTCTCCGGCGCCACGCCGAACGAGGCGGTCAGCTGGGGCAAGATCGATCCGGACCAGCTCCCCGGGACCGTGGTCGTCTACGCCGACAACACGATCACCCTGCCCCTGCTCACCGCCTACGCGCTGCAGCGGGTGGCGCCGCGGCCGCTCAAGCGGCTCTATGACCGGCGGGACGGAATGATGGAGCGCCTGGTCAGCGAGTATCGCGCCGCGCTCGCGTTCCGGGACCAGCGCGCGGACGATGCGGTGGGAGATCGGGGTGGCCAGTAGCGCGCCCCCGGTCTTTGCGGGGCCCAGCCGGGCCTACGGCTGGTACGCGCTGGCGCTGCTCGCCCTCCTCAACCTGCTGAGCTACGTCAACCGGAACGTCGTCTTTGCGCTCGTCCCCCCGATCGAGCTCGATCTCCATCTCACCGATACCCACGTGGGGTGGATTGCCTCCGCCTTCGTGCTGCTCTTTTCCGTGGCGGTCTTCCCCTTCGGGGTGCTGAGCGACCTGCGCTCCCGCCGCGCGGTCGCCGCCGTCGGTGTCGTGGTCTGGAGCGCCTTTGCCTTCCTCGCCGGCCTCTCGCGCGGCTTCTGGGGGCTCTTCCTGACACGGGCGGCCGTGGGCATCGGCGCGGCGGCCTTCACGGCGGCGGCCGCCTCCCTGGTGGCGGACTACTTCCCGGGCCGCCGTCGCGCGGTGGCCATGGGCATCTTCTCGGCCGGGATTCCCATCGGCGGCGTCGTCGGCATCGCCATCGGCGGACAACTGGAACAGTTCTATGGGTGGCGCATCGCGATGATGGCGGTGGCCGTGCCGGGATTCCTGCTGGCCGCGCTGGCCGTCCGGCTCACCGATCCAACCCGCCCGCCGCCGAGCCTGACCGTGCGGCAGTACTGGCGTCAGCTGGAACTCGGGGCCACCGGCGCGCTGAAGGTGACGTGGCCGCTCCTCCTCGGCTCGGCGGCAGGCCTGGTCGGCGCGTGGATCCTCGACAGCCGGTATGGCGCGACGTCGGGCCTGGACACCGCGGCACTGGCCACCGGCATCGGGCTCGGGCTGGCGGGCAACCTGGTGCTGGTGGTCCGCGCCAACCGCCGCAAGGAGGACGTCTTCGATTTCCTCCCGGCGGAGAGCATGAACGACGCGCTCGGCGAAATGAAGATCGCGGTGGATACCGTGCTCCGCACCCCGACCCTGAAGTACCTGTTCGTGGGCGGCGCGCTCGTTTCGTTCGGGATGAACGGGCTGGTGGGGTGGGCGCCAACCTTCATGTCGCGGGCGCTCGGGCTCAGCGTGGCCCAGGGGACGCTGCTGCTGGGGCAGTGGGGATTGCTGGCCGGCACTGCGGGCACGCTGGCGGGCGGACTGCTGGCCGACTGGCTGGGGAAGTTCACCCGGCGGGGCCGGATGCTGGTATCGTCGCTGGGATTGTTTGTCGGAGGACCGCTGGCGGTCTGGCTGCTCTCGGTGCGGGATCTCGGGGTGTTCGTGCCGGTCTTCGCCGTGGCGTTCTTCTTCCTGACGCTCTACAACGGGCCGGTGATTGCGGCGGTCTTCGACGTGGCGCCCGCCCGGATCGGGGCGACGGTGGTGGGTGCGTACCTGCTCTTCATTCACGTGGCGGGTGACGCGATCGCCCTGCCGCTCGTCGGGTTTCTCTCGGACCACTTCGGCATCGACCGGGCCATCTTCATCCTGCCGGCGGCGGCGATTGCGGGCGGGGTCGTGCTCTTCCTGGGGGTTGGGACGGTGCTGCGGGACATGGCCTTCGTGGCGGCGCGGACGACAACGTCACATCCTGTCGTCGTGGCGGGGCCGCGAGGCCGCGGGGCCGCGGGGCAGTGACAGCCCGTCTGCCCCGCTGCCCCGCTGCCCCGCCCTACCGTGCATTCCTGTATAGGAGCTCCACCAGCTCGTCGTACATCGCTCCGGCCTGCTTCGGGTCGTCCGATCGGATGGCGGTGGCCGCGCAGTGTTCGAGGTGGTTCCGGAAGAGGATGCGCGCCACCCCGCGCAGCGCCTCGTGCACCGACGAGACCTGCGTCAGCACATCGGCGCAGTAGCGCTCCTCCTCGAGCATGCGCTGCAGTCCGCGCACCTGGCCCTCGATGCGCCTGAGCCGGTTCAGCGCCGCGTCCTTCAGCGCGGGATCCACCGCCACGGCGTGGGTGCCGTCGCCGGGACGGGCACAGGCGCAGGGCGCCACGGGTTCGTCGAGGGAGAGGTCGTGGTCGGGCGTGTGCGCTGGCATCAGGCCCTCCGGAGGCGCAGGCTGTTCGTGACGACGGACACACTGCTCACCGCCATGGCGGCGGCGGCGATGGTCGGCGTGAGGAGGATGCCGAAGACCGGGTAGAGCACCCCGGCCGCCACCGGGATCCCCACGACGTTGTAGGCAAAGGCCCAGAAGAGATTCTGCTTGATGACGCGGAGGGTCCGGCGGGCCAGCCGCACCGCTTCGGGAACGCCGGCGAGGTCGCCCCGCATCAGCGTCACGTCGCCCGCCTCGATCGCCACGTCGGTACCGGTGCCGATGGCGATGCCGACGTCGGCCTGGGCCAGCGCCGGGGCGTCGTTCAGCCCGTCTCCCACCATGCCGACCACCTTGCCGTCGGCCTGCAGCCGCTGGACCACCTCGCGCTTGTGCTCCGGCAGCACCTCCGGCACCACGACGTTGATTCCGACCTGGCGCGCGACGCTTTCGGCGGTCCCGCGCGCGTCACCGGTGAGCATCACCACGTCCAGCCCGAGCGCCCGCAGCGCCGAGACGGCCGCGGCGCTGGTCGGCTTGATCGGGTCGGCCACGGCGATGACCCCGGCGGCAGCGCCGCCGATCGAGACGAGCACCGGCGTCGCGCCGAGGCCCGCCAGTTCGTCCGCCGCTGCGTGGAGCGCGGAACTGTCGATGCCCCAGTCGGCAAAGAGGGCGCGATTGCCCGCGAGTACCCCTTCGCCGCCGACGACACCCACGACGCCCTTGCCCGGGAAGACCTGGAACGATTCCACGGGAGGAATCGTGAGCCCCCGCTCGGCGGCAGCGGCCACAATGGCCTCGCCAAGGGGGTGTTCGCTCATCCGCTCGAGCGCGGCGGCGGCGGCGAGGACCGCCGACTCCTCCCCTGCCCCGACCAGCCGGACCTGGGTCACCGCTGGACTCCCTTCGGTGATGGTGCCGGTCTTGTCGAGCACCACCACGTCGAGCTCCGCGGCGCGCTGCAGGATGTTGCCGCCCTTGAAGAGGACGCCGCGCTCGGCGCCCCGTCCGGTTCCAACCATGACCGCGGTGGGCACGGCCAGTCCCATCGCGCAGGGACAGGCGATGATGAGCACCGTGACGGCGGCGGCGAGCGCGCGGACTACCCGCGGCTCTGGTCCGAGCAGGTACCAGGTGGCAAAGGTGCCGAGCGCGATCACGATGACCACCGGCACAAAGACGGCGGCGATCCGGTCGGAAAGTTGCTGGATCGGGGCCTTGGCGCCCTGCGCCTCCCGCACCATGCGGATGATCTGCGCGAGGACGGTGTCACCCCCGACGCGCGTGGCGCGGAAGCGAATGGCGCCGGCACGGTTGAGGGTGGCGCCGACAACGGTGCTGCCGGGTTGCTTGGCGACGGGAGTGGGTTCCCCGGTGAGCATCGCCTCATCAACCGAGGTGGTGCCCTCGAGGACGACACCGTCCACCGGGATTGTTTCACCGGGCCGCACGAGCAGTTCGTCGCCGCTGCGCACGTCGTCGAGCGGGAGGTCACGCACTTCCCCGCCCCGCAGCACGTGCGCGGTGTCGGGCCGCAGCGCCACCAGCTTCCGGATGGCCGCGGTGGCGCGGCCCTTGGCGCGCGCCTCGAGGTAATTGCCCAGCAGGATGAGCGCGATGATCCAGATCACCGCCTCGTAGTACACGTGGGGCTCGACGCCGCGGGCCAGGAAGTATGAAGCCCCCACCGTCATGGCGAGGCTGAACAGGAACGCGGCGCCGGTGCCCACGGACACCAGCGTGTTCATGTCGGCGCCGCCGTGCCGCGCGGCGGCCCAGGCCCGCACGTAGAAGTGCCGGCCGGCCCAGAACACGATCGGCAGGGTGAGGCAGAGGAGCGTCCAGCGCCAGGTGCCGGCGCTGACATCGAAGAGCGCCGGCGCCACCGAGCGCAGCGCGGCGCTGAGCGGCATCATCAGGTGCATCAACGGGTCGGCGGCGCCCTGTGCCGCCGCGGCCTCGCCGAGGGGGAGGCCGATGAGCATGGCGAGCGCGGCGGCGACCAGGCTGACCGCCACCTTGCGGCGCAGGCTCATCAGTTCGTCGGCCAGGCGCCGCTCGTCCGCCGTTTCCTCGTCGGCCGGCGAGGCGTCGGGACGGGGCAGCTCCGCCCCGTACCCGGTGTCGCGAATAGCGGCCACGAGCGCGTCGAGGGAGGCGACCGCCGCATCGAATTCGACGGTGGCCGAGTTGGTCATCAGGTTGACGTTGGCGGATGCCACCCCTGGGGTGCGCTCCAGCGTGCGCTGGACGCGCGCGCTGCACGCGGCGCACGTCATTCCCGAGACAGGAATGGTGACCCGATCGGCGGTGGCCGGCATCGGCGCTATCCGGTCATCCCGCGCTCGGCGCGGGGGTGGCGCGGTAGCCCTCTTCGGAGACGGCGGCGGCGATGGTGGTCGCGTCGATCAGGGCGGGATCGAACCGGAGTTCGGCGCGTCCGATCTTGACGGAATCGACTTCGACCCCCTTCAGGGCGGCCAGGGCCTTGTTCACGGCGTTCAGACAGTGCCCGCAGGACATGCCTTCGATGTGGAGGATGAGGTTTTGCATGGTCCCCATACATAGTAGTGAGCACTACTACCTAGAGTTGCGCTCTCCGTGAACCCAGCTCCTGGCAGACGAACCTGAGATGGGCCCCAAGGCGCAGCGGCGAATAACCCGATCAACGGTATATAGGGTAGGGGGGTATGTCAATGGTCTTGCCGAATCCGGCTGAAGTTCTTTCCCAGCAGGCATTTGCAAGATGAGGCGGTCGCCCGGAAGCCGGGCCAGGGGGCTCAGCTATTGATCTAACATGTTTCCAGGTATTGCTTTACGTACTGGCGCCAGGTCTCGGGGCATGCAAAGTGCACTGGGTGGCACATATGGAAGACCACCGTGACTCGTTCCGCTCATCCTCCGACGGGGGGGAGATCGAAGCCCTGGATGTCAGGGTTCCGCTCCTCCGCCTCAAGGGAAGTTCGTGGGATGCGGTCGCGCTCGAGACGTGGCTCGAGGCCCTCTCCGGCCTCCTCGCTCCGGAGTTGCCGCACGACCTCATGGCGCTCTGGGTGTATCCCCCCGAGGGACCGGCGGTCCTGGTTGGTCCGTCCGCGCTCGCCCAGGACCACCTGGATGTCCCCTCACCGGCGCCCCATCTCGGGCAGGACGAACTCTACACCATGGAACAGCGGATCCGATCGGCGGGTTACGCCTCCGTCGTCTGCATGGCCGTGCCGCACGGCGATCGCGATGTCGGGCTCCTGCTGCTCGCCGATCTTCGATCCGCGCGCTATGGACTGCCGGAGGCGGTGTTGCTCCGGAACGTCGCCGACTCGCTCGGGCCCACGCTGGCGCGGGTGGCCAGGCAGGGCAGGGGGGCGGAGACGGTGCCCCGGGAAGATGGCTCTCCTCCACCTCCGGAGCGACGCCGCTCGGAGCCGGGTCGCAAGGTCGTCGAGCTGCATGAGCTGCTCGCCAAGCTCGGCCTCGCCGAGTCGGCGTCCCGGACGCCGCGGGAGTTCTCGGAATTCGTTTCCCAGGCGCTCCAGCCGATGCTCCCCCACGATCGCCTCCAGATCCTGGTGCCGGATGCTTCCGCGCAGGAGCACTACCGCTTCGACCGGCACGGCCCCGGCACCTTCTGGTCCGACCCGGCGCTGGTCGTCACCCGTGAGCAGTTCAATCCCGCGGCCCAGTTCGGCGACGCCGACGAGATCCTGATCGGCGACACCCAGCAGCAGGCCGGCGCGCCGGCGTGGTGCCCCGACGCCCCGGGGAGCGGCGGCAACGCGGCGCCGGCCCGGTCCGTCGTCGGCGTTCGTCTCCTCTCACAGACGCGTGTGGCGGGGTACCTCCTCCTCGGCGGGAACGGGCCCGAATTCTTCCGGCAGGAGGACCTGGATCTGCTGACTCAGGTGGCGCCGCTCGTGGCGGTGCGGGTGGACAGCTTCCTGCTCGCCTGGCAGGTGCAGGTCATGCGCTCCCACCTGAGCGTGCTCCGCAATGTCCCCGCGCACCTCGGTCGGATCGCCGAGGTGCTGGCCACCACGGCGCACATCGGCGCGGCGACTCGCTTGTTTGCGCGGGAGGCGTCCACGGTCCTGCCCTTTGACCGGATGGAGTTCTCCCTGAAGCTGGGCGACACCGACGAGGTCGTCGTGATCGCGCCCGGCGATGCGCGTCCGTTGCCCGACCTGCCCCTCATGTCGGTGGCGGGTACCGAGCTCGGCCGGGTGCTCCGCGGGGAACTGCCTCACGCCTACGCCTCGGCGCGGCGCCAGCTCGAGTCCGAACTCGGGGCGGGGCAGCCGACGGCGGCGCTGGTGGTCCCGCTCCGGGTCGGCGGACGGATCTTCGGCTGCCTCACGCTGCTGGCAGCCGGGGCGGACGCCTTTACCCGGGCGGATATCGCCCTGGCTCAGCAGCTCGCCGACCTGCTCGCGCCGCATCTTGAACTGCTGCGCCGTGCGTCGATGTCGTCGCCGCCGGTGGCACCGGGGTGGCGGCGACGACCGTAAGTCACTTGTCTGCAAGGAGATGGGCGTTACCACAGCCCTCCTGACCTCCCACGATCGCCCACCGATCCTGACGCTTTCCTAATACCCGCCCCACCATTTCTTACCTCTCCCTGATGCCCCCTGTCCTAGCTTGTCCGTGTCTCCCACACGGACCGGATCCATGCTGGACCTGGCTGTCATTGCCCTGACCCTGCTCCTGTTTCTGCTGACCCGCGTCTTCCTTCGGGTTTGCGAGCGGCGTGGAGGTGCCCGGTGACGATCCTCTACTGGACCGCGGGCGTCATCGCGCTCGGACTCTTCATTTACCTGCTGGTGGCGCTGCTGAATCCGGAGGCGTTCGAATGACCTCCATCGCGTGGCTGCAGCTCGGCGGCTACCTGGCGCTGCTGGTGGGCTTCGGGCTTCCCCTCGGCCACTACATGGCGCGGGTGTACACGGGTGAGGCGAAGTTCGTCCAGCGGGTGCTGGCCCCGGCGGAGCGGGTCATCTACCGCCTGCTCGGCATCGATCCGGGACGAGAAATGGGCTGGCGGGAGTACACCCTTGCCGTCCTCGCGATCACCGCGATCAGCTTGGTGGCGGTGTACGCCATCGAGCGCCTGCAGGGGGTACTGCCCGGCAATCCGGCCGGGCTGGCCGGCGTGCCGGCCTTCCTCGCGTTCAACACCGCCGTGAGCTTCGTGACCAACACGAACTGGCAGGCCTACGGTGGCGAGACGACGATGAGCCACCTGACGCAGATGACCGCGCTAACGGTGCAGAACTTCATTTCGGCCGCGGTCGGAATGGCGGTGCTCGCGGCGTTCATCCGCGGCCTGCACCGCCGCACGGCGGCCACGCTTGGCAACGCCTGGGTGGACATCACCCGCAGTATCCTCTATGTGCTCCTCCCGCTCGCGGTGGTGCTGTCGCTGCTCCTGGTGTCGCAGGGGGTAGTGCAGACGACGGCCGCCCGCAGCGAGGTGACCCTGGTCCAGCCGTTCCAGGCCGACTCCACGGTGGTCACCACCCAGGTGGTCGCGGTCGGGCCCGCCGCCAGCCAGGTGGCCATCAAGCAGCTCGGCACCAACGGCGGCGGCTTCTTCAACGTCAACTCGGCCCATCCGCTGGAAAACCCGACTCCCTTCAGCAACCTGCTGGAGGTGCTGGCGATCCTCCTCATTCCCGCCGCGCTCTGTTTCACCTTCGGCCGGATGGTCAAGGACGACCGGCAGGGGTGGGCCATCTTCGCGGCCATGGCCATCATGTACGCGGCGCTGACGATTCCGACGATGTCCGCCGAACAGGCCGGAAACCCGGCGCTCTCCGCCGCGGGCGCCGACCAGTCGGCGTCGGCCGCGCAAGCCGGCGGCAACATGGAGGGGAAGGAAGTGCGGTTCGGGCCGGTGGGCTCCGCGCTCTGGGCCACGGCGACCACCGCCGCCTCCAACGGCTCGGTCAACTCCATGCACGACTCCTTCACGGCGCTGGGCGGGCTCTTTCCGCTCTGGCTGATGCAGCTCGGCGAGGTCGTGTTCGGCGGCGTGGGCTCCGGCCTGTATGGCATGCTGATCTTCGCGATCCTCGCAGTGTTTATCGCGGGACTCATGGTGGGGCGCACGCCGGAGTACCTGGGCAAGAAGATTGAGGCGCGCGAGGTCACCCTCGCCGCGGTCATCGTCCTGCTCCCGTCCGCCCTGCTCATGATCGGCACCGCCATCGCCGTCGTGCTCCCTTCCGCCACTGCCTCGATCCCCAACCCTGGGGCGCATGGCTTCACCGAGGTCCTGTACGGCTTCACCTCCGCATCCAACAACAACGGGAGCGCCTTCGCCGGCCTCAATGCCAACACGCCGTTCTTCAACCTGGCCCTGGGCATCGCGATGTTCGTCAGCCGGTTCTGGATCATCGTCCCCACCCTGGCCATCGCGGGCTCGCTCGCCGGGAAGAAGTCGGTACCGCCGGGCCTCGGCACGCTCCCGACGCACACTCCGCTCTTTGTGGTGCTGTTGATCGGCACCGTCCTGCTGGTGGGCGCCCTGGCGCACCTGCCGGGGCTGGCCCTCGGTCCGATCGTCGAACACCTCATGCTGATGGGGCACTGAGCCATGACCCGTACCGCGACGTCCCTCGTGCCGCCCGGCACCGCCCGCCGGGCGCTCCGCGAGTCCTTCACGAAGCTCCATCCGCGCCACCAGCTCCGGAACCCGGTGATGTTCGTCGTGCTGCTCGGGAGCGCCTTCACCCTCCTCCTGGCCGGCGCGGCGTTCCGGGGCGTCGGTGACGAGAGCCCCTGGTTCATCCTCGGTATTAGCGCCTGGCTCTGGCTCACCGTCCTCTTCGCCAACTTCGCGGAGGCACTGGCCGAGGGGCGGGGCAAGGCGCAGGCCGACGCCCTCCGGCGGACTCGCACCGCGCTGCAGGCGAAGCGGCTCGCGGATCCGTCCAACCACCTCGACTTCGAGACGACGCTGGCCACTGACCTCCGGCGCGGCGACGCGGTGTATGTGCCGGCGGGCGAGTACATCCCGGCGGACGGGGAGATCATCGAGGGAGTCGCCTCGGTGGACGAGAGTGCCGTGACCGGCGAGAGCGCGCCCGTCATCCGCGAGAGCGGCGGCGACCGGAGCGCCGTGACCGGCGGCACCCGTGTGCTCTCCGACTGGCTGGTGATCCGGGTGACGGTCAACCCCGGCGAGTCGTTCCTCGATAGAATGATCGGGCTCATCGAGGCGGCGCACCGCAAGAAGACTCCCAACGAGATCGCGCTGGAAATCCTGCTGGCCGGCCTCACCCTGATCTTCCTGCTCACCGTGGCCACCCTGCTGCCCTTCTCGATCTACAGCGTGGCGGCGGCGGGGCGGGGCGCGCCGGTGACGCTCACCGTCCTGGTGGCGCTGCTGGTCTGCCTCATCCCCACCACGATCGGCGGGCTCTTGTCGGCCATCGGCATTGCGGGCATGGACCGGATGATCCGGAAGAATGTGATCGCCATGTCGGGGCGCGCGGTGGAGGCCGCCGGCGATGTGGACGTCCTGCTCCTCGACAAGACCGGCACCATCACGCTTGGCAACCGCCAGGCGGTGGCCTTCATGCCGGCCGAGGGGGTGTCGGAGCAGGAACTGGCCGACGCGGCGCAGCTCGCCTCGCTGGCGGACGAGACGCCGGAAGGGCGGAGCATCGTGGTGCTGGCCAAGGAGAAATTCGGCATCCGCGAGCGGGATGTGCACGCCCTGGGCGCGCACTTCGTGCCTTTCTCGGCGGAAACACGCATGAGCGGCGTGGACCTTGATGGGCGGCAGATCCGGAAGGGGGCCGCGGAGACGATCGTGAACTGGGTCCGGCAGGCTGGCGGTCGAGTGCCGGCCAACGTGGACGCCGCCGTGACCGCGATCGCCAGGACCGGCGGCACGCCGCTGGTCGTGGCGGAGGGTGCCCGCGCCCTCGGCGTCATCCAGCTCAAGGACGTGGTGAAGGGCGGAATCAAGGAACGCTTTGGCGAATTGCGCTCGATGGGGATCAAGACGGTGATGATCACCGGCGACAATCCGCTGACGGCGGCGGCCATCGCGGCGGAGGCGGGAGTGGACGACTACCTGGCGCAGGCCACGCCAGAGCAGAAGCTGGCGCTCATCCGGCAGTACCAGGCCGAGGGCCGATTGGTGGCGATGACGGGCGACGGCACCAACGACGCGCCGGCGCTCGCGCAGGCCGACGTGGCGGTGGCCATGAACTCTGGCACCCAGGCGGCCAAGGAAGCCGGGAACATGGTGGACCTGGACAGCAACCCGACGAAGCTCATCGAGGTGGTCGAGACCGGCAAGCAGATGCTGATGACGCGCGGCGCGCTCACCACCTTCAGCACCGCGAACGACGTCGCCAAGTACTTCGCCATCATCCCGGCCGCGTTTGTCAGCACCTATCCAGCGCTCGGCGCCCTCAACGTGATGCGCCTGGCCACCCCGCAGAGCGCCGTGCTCTCGGCGGTCATCTTCAACGCGCTCATCATCGTCTTCCTGATCCCGCTGGCGCTCAAGGGCGTGGCGTACCGGCCCCTCGGCGCGGCCTCGCTGCTCCGCCGGAACCTGGTGGTGTACGGCCTGGGCGGCATCACGGCGCCCTTCGTCGGGATCAAGCTCATCGATCTCCTGCTCGTCGCTCTGCACCTGGCCTGAGGACCGGATATGCGATCCCTCGTTCGTCCCGCGCTCGTCTTCGTCGCCCTGATGACCCTGCTCCTGGGGGTCCTCTATCCGGCGGCGATCACCGGACTGGCCCAGCTCATCTTCCCGTCCCAGGCGAACGGCAGCCTCATCGTCGAGAACGGTAAGGCCCTCGGCTCACGGCTCATCGGCCAGCCGTTCAGCGCGCCAGGGTATCTCTGGCCGCGTCCGTCGGCCACCGGGCCCACGCCCTACAACGCGGCCGCCTCCTCGGGCTCCAATCTCGGCCCGAGCAACCCGGCGCTCGCCGAGGCGGTGGCGGGCCGGATCGCCGCGCTCCGCGCCGCCGACTCCACCCTCCGGAGTACGGTGCCGGTGGACCTGGTCACCACGTCTGGGAGTGGGCTCGATCCGCACCTCTCGCCGGCCGCGGCGGCCGTGCAGGTGCCGCGCATCGCCCGGGCGCGGGGGATGACGCCCGCGGCGGTGGAGGCGGTCATCGCCGCCAACACCGAGGGGCGGTTCCTCGGCGTCTTCGGGGAACCGCGCGTGAGTGTCCTGCTGGTCAACCTGGCACTCGATCGAGACACTCCATGACCTCGCTGGCCGTCGCGGCTGCGGTCCTGGCCGCCCCGACTCCCCAGTCCGCCGACACCGTGCCGCCGGCTCCACCGGTGGTGACGACAGACACGACGCCGAGGCCGGCGGTCGCGTTCGGGGCGTTCATCGACACCTACTTCGCCTGGGACTTCGGCCAGCCGGACGCCTTCGACCGGCCCTACACCACGCAGCCGGCGCGACACGACGAGTTCAACGTCAACCTGGCCTTCCTCGAGGCCAAGCTGACCGGCGAGAGGGTCCGCGGACGGTTGGCGCTGCAGGCCGGCACCTCGGTGCAGGCCAACTACGCCGGCGAGCCGAATGTGGGGAGTGTGAGCGGCGATGACCTGGCCCGAATCATCCAGGAGGCCTGGGTGGGCGTGCGGGTGTCGCCCAAGCTCTGGGTGGACGGCGGCATCTACTTCTCCCCGATCGGGTGGGAGAGCTTCATCAGCTGGGACAACCCGACCTACACGCGCTCCCTGGTGGCCGACTATACGCCGTATTTCGTGACGGGCGTGAAGGCCACCTGGACGGCGTCGTCCAGGGTGACCGCACAGGTCCACCTGGTGAACGGCTGGCAGATCGTCTCGGAGAACAACCCCGACAAGTCGGTGATCGCCCGGGTGGACTGGCAGGCCACGCCGGCGCTGGCGCTGGCGTACGCCTTCTATGCCGGCAATGAGCAGCCAGACACCCTGCCGACCCGGACCCGGTACTACAACCAGTTGCTCGCCCGGGTCGCGGCTGGGCATGGCTGGGATTTCTGGGGCACGTTCGACGTCGGGGCGCAAACGGTTCCGGACGGGTCGGCCCAGACCTGGTACGGCGCCGTGATCATCGGCCGGAAAGCCCTCTCCCCGAAGGTGGCCGTCGTCGGACGGGTCGAGGGGCACTCGGACCGCGACCAGGTGTTAATCTTTACGGGCACCCCCGACGGTTTTCGCACCATCGGCGGCTCCATTGGGGTTGACGTGCAACCCGAGGAGTACCTGAAGTGGCGGACCGAACTGCGCGGCTTCTCATCGTCGGATCCGGTCTGGCCCGACCAGGGCGCACCCGCCGGGGCGGAGTCGGGGGGATTCATCGTCACCTCGCTCTCGCTCCGGTTCTGATGCGCTCCGACTCCCGCGCCGTGTCCTCATGACGGGCACGCGGCCAGATCCTGACGCGCTGCTGGCCCGGATCCAGCAGGAAGAGAGCCGCTCCCGACGGGGGCGGCTCAAGGTGTTCGTGGGCGCCTCGCCCGGTGTGGGCAAGACCTTCAGCATGCTGGAGGCGGCGCGCGCGGCCCGGCTCGGCGGTCGGGACGTGGTGGTTGGGGTGGTGGAGACGCACGGCCGTCGCGAGACCGCCGCCCTCGTGGATGGGCTCGACGTGCTGCCCCCGAAGGCGTTCCCGCACCGCGGCGTCACCCTTGAGGAGTTCGACCTTGACGCCGCGCTGACGCGCCGGCCGAGCCTGATCCTGGTGGACGAAATGGCGCACTCGAACGCGCCAGGCGCCCGGCACGCGAAGCGCTACCAGGACATCGACGAGCTGCTCCGGGCCGGTATCGACGTCTTCACCACACTCAACATCCAGCATCTCGAGAGCCTGAACGACGTCGTGGCGCAGATCACGGGCGTCACGGTCCGGGAGACGGTGCCGGATGCCGTCCTGGACGAGGCCGACGAGATCGAACTGGTGGACGTGACGCCAGAGGTGCTCGAGCAGCGGCTCCGCGAGGGGAAGGTGTACCTGCCCGAGCAGGCGAAGCGGGCGCTCGACCGCTTCTTCCGGCGCGGAAACCTCATCGCGTTGCGCGAACTCGCCCTCCGGCGAACGGCGGAGCGGGTGGACGAGCAGATGCGCGGGTACCGCGCGTCCGCCGGGATCGCGGAGCCCTGGGCCGCATCGGAGCGGCTGCTGGTGTGCGTCTCTCCGTCGGAGCGGAGCCTCCGCCTGGTCCGGAGTGCGCGCCGCCTGGCCGGACTGCTCCGTGCGCCGTGGACCGCCCTGTACGTCGAACTGCCGCGCCACGCCACGATGCCGGCCCAGAACCGGGAGGCGGCGCAGGAGGCGCTGCGCCTTGGCGAGGAGCTTGGCGGCACCGCCGTATCGGTGCCGGGCCACGACGCCGCGGAGGAGATTCTCGCCTACGCGCGCAGCCACAACGTGACACGAATCCTGGTGGGACGGTCGCGGCGAGGCTGGCTCGCAGGGCTTTTTCCGGCGTCCGTGGCCGGCCGGCTCGTCCGTGGAGCCGAGGGGATGCACATCTGGGTCGGCGCCGACGAGGAACGCGAACCCGCGTCAGAGCCGCCGCCCCGGAACGGGCTCGAGCTCGGGCCGCTCCGGCACTATGCCGGGGCGGCGTTCGTGGTCGCGCTGATGACCGCTGTCGCGGTGCCATTTCACGGCACGCTCGCGGAGATCGACGCCGCCATGCTGTACCTGCTGGCGGTGGTGGTGGCAGCGGCGCGGTATGGACGGGGACCCTCGGTGCTGGCCGGCCTGCTGGCGGTGGCCTGCTTCGACATCGTGTTCGTGCGGCCGTACGGCACGTTCGCCGTGTCCGACGTGCGATACATCCTGACCTTCGTGATGATGCTTGTCGTGGCACTCGTCATGGGAGGGCTGACCACGCGGGTGCGGGAGCAGGCCAGCGTGGCACGGCTCCGCGAGCGACGTGCGTCCACGCTGTACGCGGTGAGCCGCGACCTCGCGGCGGCGCGCACCCGGCCCGAACTCGGCCGAGTCACGCTCCGCCACCTGCACGACCTCTTCGGCGGGTCCGTCATGCTCATCTTGCCCGACCTGGACGGTCGGTTGGACCTGATCGCGGAGATGCCGGTGCGGCAGAGCGTCCGGAGCGACCTTGGCGTGGCGAAATGGGTGTTCGAGCACGCAGAGCCGGCGGGCCTCGGCACGCAGACCTTGCCGGCGGCGGACGCCATGTACGTTCCCCTCGCGACCGCGGAACGGGTCCTCGGCGTGGTGGGGCTCCGCCCGGAACCGGTGGACCGCTTCGGCGACCCGGCCCAGCGACAGCTGCTGGAATCGCTGCTGGGCCAGGCGGCCGTCGCCCTCGAGCGCACGGCCCTTGCCGAGGAGAAGCGGATCGTCCACCTCGAATACGAGGCGGAGCAGATGCGGACTTCGCTCCTGAGCTCGCTGTCACACGACCTCCGGACGCCGCTGGGCGGCATCGAAGGGGCGGCGAGCAGCCTGGTCGAGGACCAGGACCAGCTCTCCCGCGCGACCCGGCGCGAGCTCGCGCAGAGCATTCTGGACGAGTCCCGCCGGATGACGCGGATGGTGGCCAACCTCCTGGACATGGTCCGGGTGGAGAGCGGCGCGTTGGGAGTGCACCGAGAATGGCACGTGCTGGAGGAGGTCGTGGGCGTCGCCCTGCTGCGCGTGGGAGACCGTCTGGACGGGCGGTCCGTCACGACGGACCTTCCGGCGGGGCTCCCCCTCGTTTCGATCGACGACGTGCTCATCGAACAGGTCCTGATCAACCTGCTCGAGAATGTCGCGAAGTACACGCCGGCCGGCAGTCCGGTCGAGATCAGCGCCGCCCTCCGCCCCGACGAGGTCCTCGTGACCGTGGCGGATCGAGGCCCGGGCGTGCCCGATGAGGAACGCGAGCGGATTTTCGAGAAGTTTCACCGGGCGGCGCGTGGCGCCGGCGGCATCGGGCTTGGGCTGGCCATCTGCCGGGGCATCATCATGGCACACGGCGGACGGCTCTGGGTCGACCACCGCCTCGGCGGCGGCGCCGCCTTCCGTTTCACCCTGCCGATCGTCGGGGTGCCCCCGGCGTTCGACCAGGAGCCGGATGTCGAGGCCGTCGCACCGTGACGGGTCCGGGACCGATCGTGCTGATTATCGAGGACGAATTGCCGATGCGGCGGTTCCTCCGCGCGGCGCTGGCGTCGGCATCGTACCAGTTGGTCGAGGCCGCCACCGCCCGCGACGGCCTTGCCGAGGCCGCCGGCCGGAACCCGGACCTCATCCTGCTCGATCTCGGGCTGCCGGACGCGGACGGGATCGAGGTGACGCGCCAGCTCCGGGAGTGGAACACCAGGCCGATCATCGTCCTGTCGGCGCGCGGGCAGGAGCGCGACAAGATCGACGCGCTCGACGCCGGCGCCGACGACTACCTGACGAAGCCGTTCAGCGTCCCCGAACTGCTCGCACGCATGCGGGTGGCCCTGCGCCATGCGGCGGGGAGGGCGCCTGGAACCGAGGAGCCCGTCTTCGTCACCGGCGACCTCTCGATCGATCGGGCGCGGCGGGTGGTGACGGTGCGCGGCGCTGAGGTGCATCTCACCCCCACCGAGTACCGCCTGCTCCTGGCACTGGCGCAGCACGCCGGCCGGGTCCTCACGCACCGGCAACTGCTGCGCGAGGTCTGGGGCCACGGCCGGGTCGGGCAGGACCACTACCTCAGGGTGTACATGGCGCAGCTCCGCGCCAAGATCGAGAAGGACCCCGCGCGGCCGGAGTACCTCCGGACCGAGCCGGGGGTGGGATACAGGATGGTGGAAGGAGCTTAGGGCGGCCCTGCTGCCTCGCCTAATTCGGCGCGTGCACCCCCGGCCCGCCGTAGTCGCGGTTCCCGCCCAGGGTCGGTCCCCGGAAGGAAAAGCCGTCGGCGTTGTCCATCTTGGCCACCACCTGGCGTACCGAGCCGGGGAATGGGGAGGTCCGGCCGTTCTTGCCAAAGGGGTCGGTATACCAGACCTCCGGGCCGTCGGCGTTCCGGATCCGGTTGCTGTTGATGTCGACCTGTCGCCGCACGCCGTTGAACGGCGACCGCGGGTCGTCGTACGCGAGCGAGGTGAGGGTGCCGTTGGCGGTGGCCAGATCGCAGAGCCATCCCTTGGCGCGGTCGCCGTTCGGCTCGGTCGTGAAGCACATGTCCACGGTGCGCCCGGTGAGCCCCGGGAGCGACGGGTCGTAGAAGCGGCTGGGATAGAAGACCTGGTAATAGGGATCGATGCTCGCCAGGGTCTGGCCGCTCGCGCTGCGCAGGCTGGCGGAGATCTGCCAGCTCTCGTGGAGCGCGGCTCCGAAGTTTGAGTTCTGGCCGGGCGCCACGAGCATGTGCTGCTCGATGCAGGCGCGGTCGGGCAGGGTGCGCTTTCCGCCGCCGCTCGGGCTGTTGAGCGGGGTGGGCGAGCCGACCGGCACGTGGACATCGTGGTCGCAGGACTCGACCATCTCGCCGGGCACGCCGATCGCGGCCATGACCGTCACGTCGATGCGCGTGCCGCCGGTGCAGTCCACGTGATACACCAGCTCGTGCAGGTTGTTGGTGAAGGCGTCCTTGGAATGGGTGCCCTGGTGGAGCTTGGTCAGCACGTCGCAGCGCACCTCGAAGACCGAGCTCGCGACGCCGTCGCCCAGGTCGAAGACCACGTCGTTTTCCCATTCAATCTTGTGCCCGACGTGGTCCTCGTTCCGGACGCCGCCCGGGTCGTAGGTGGCGAGCTGCTCGTTGGCATAGCCGAACGGGATCGGCCCGGTGCGTTTGTACAGGTCGGACCCGCGCGGATCGCGACCATGCTCGTGGCCGAAGTGACACCCGGTGGCCGGGTCCACCGGCGGGTGCCAGGTCGGGTACAGCTTTCCGTCCGGCCCGACGACCGAGTACTGGTTGTGGATCTCGGCGGTGCAGTCGTCGTTGGGCCCGGGCTGCCAGAGGTTGTAGGCCACGCTCACGCCGGTCGCGACCGGCGGGGAGGGGGCGCCGGTGTCATCGCCGCATCCGATGAGGCCCGTCGCGCCGAGAAAGAGCGCGGCCACGGCGCCCGTCGGAAAGGGCAGGGGGGTGGGGTGTGGCATGGTCCGCCTCCGTTCAGTGAATCACGAGCCCAACGCCGAACTGCACCGAGGACACGCTCGCGTCCGTCGCGACGATGGATGTGGTGACGGTGTTGTCTTCGGAATGCTGGAACTGCAGATCGCCGACCAGGGTGTGCTGGTAGTTGATGTAAGGATTGATCGACGACTTCTTCCCGACCTTCCACTCGTAGCCGATCCCGATGATGCCTCCCGGCCGCGTCGTCGTGATCACGTCCACGGAGTCACTGGCGCGGTAGCCGGTGATGCCGATGCCGCCCTTGAGGTAGGCGCCGCGTGCCGGCCACGGATACCAGAGGGCGACGGCGCTCGCGCTCCAGGAGCGCCGGGTCGCGACCTCCTGCGAGTTGGTCCAGCCGTCGAGCTCGAGGCCGAGCAGCCACGATTCGGAGAGTGTTTCGCCGGCCCGGATCGACGCCGTGAGGTCGGTCCCGCTCTGGTCGTTGCAGATGTCACAATGGAGCTTGCCGGAGCCCGCCCCGAATCCGAAGCCGTACCAGAAACCCTGGCGCACCGTCGACTGCTGGGCGGTGACGGGCGTCACGAATAGCGCCGCGGCGGCGGCGACGAAGAGCATTCGGCGCATGAATTGGATCCTCCTGGGAGGGATCCATGGTGCAGCATGGGGGCCAGTCGACAGCGGGGCGGGGGGCAGCGGGGCAGTTGGGCCGGGACGGCTAAGGCGATGTGTGGTGGGGTGTTCCGGCGCCCGGCTGATTCGTCAGTGTCTATCCCCGACCCGGGCGACAGGAATTGCACGGGCGAAGCGCGAAATTGCATGAGAAAACGCGGGAAGGCGTGGGGAGTACCATCCCCGCGGCACGCGGCCGTCGCGATTCTTGCCTGACGGCTTCGGCCCCGCGATATTCATCCCCCATGCCGTCCCGGTGGTTGCGCACCTGTGGTGCCGTTCTGGCTCTCGCCTTCGGGCTCAGAGCCCTCGTCCCCGGACTTCCGCATGGATGCCCTGCGGATGCGCCCGCAGCCGCGTCTCACCATCATGAGGCCGGGACCCCGATGGCGTCGGGGACAGGGCACGAGCACGAGCGCACGCCCTCAACCCCATCCAAGGCACCCAACTGCTGTATCGGTCATGCCTGCTGCGTCGCCCGTGTGGCCGTCCCTTCGGCGCCCAGCATCGTCATACCGGTCCTGCAGGTGGCGGTGACGCTCCCGGTCGTCGTCCGCACGCTGCCCCCCCGTCCTCTTCCCCGGTACACGCTCCCCGTCGCGAACGCCCCTCCGCTCCTGGCCTGACCTGATTTCACAACAGCCGCCGGAGGTGAGCCTCGCTCGCCGGCGGAACGCGTTCATCGGGCCCGTCGCGACTTCCGGCGAGCCCGCGGATGCGGTTCGGGTTTGTCCATCTCAACATCACCCTGGAGCGGAGCTTTCCATGCATCTGTCCACCCTGCCGCGTGCCGCTCGCACGCTGGCGTCCCTTGGCGCGGCGGCGCTCATCGCTTCCGCGTGCAGCGATTCCACGTCTCCGGAGAACCTGGAGCCGTTCACCCTCAACTTCGCGGCCGTATACCAGGGAAACCTGGTGAGCTGCGGGTCGGTGATGACCAATCTCGGGCCTGGGAACACCGTGACGGCGGAACTCAGCGACCTGCGGTTCTACGTCAGCAACCTGAAGTTCTACAACGAGGCCGGCGGCGAACTGAAGGTCGAACTGAGCTCCAACCCGTTCCAGTACAACAGCAAGGACGGCAGCGTGGCGCTCATCGACCTCACTTCCACCACCGGCGGGTCCTGTGGCGGGACCGGGCTCAGCTCCCCTGAGGGCACCGCCCGGACCAACACCGTCATCACCGGCCGGAGCCTTCCGGACGAGGTGCACAGCATCAGCTTCGACGTCGGCATCCCGCAGCACCTGATGAAGACGATCCTCGCCACCCACACCGACGCCGATGCCCCGTCGCCCCTGGCGGAGATGCACTGGTCGTGGGCCTACGCCTACCGGCACTTCGTGATGAATTTCACGATGGCCGATGGCGGCACGCCAGGCGAGGGATACGTGCACGTGGGCAGCACCGGCTGTGGCGGGGACGGCACCCGCGCCATGACCGACCGGGAGGCCTGCGACTTCCTCAACACCCCGACGGTCCACTACAGCCATTTCCACATGACGGACACGGTGGCGGTGGACCTCGGCGCCGTGCTGGCCAATGTCGACTTCCAGGTGCAGCAGACCATGGGCGGGCCGATGGTGCCTGGCGTGGCGACGCACTCGATGGCGATGCAGCCTGATACCCCGATCATCTTCGCCAACCTCGGACTGGACGCGATGACCGGGGTGGCGTCGGCCGCGACCAACACCGCCTTCGTGGTGCGGTAACCTGATGTCCCTCGCGCCACGTCACGCCTGGCGCCTGGCCGGCGCCGCCCTGCTTGCCGGGGCGGCGCTGGCCTGCGGTGACGCTGCAACGGAGCCGACCGCCGGGGACGGCGTCCGCGAGCTCCTGCGGCTCCCGGCGGAGTTCGCCACGCCGGCGATTCCCGAGTACAACCCTCTGACCCCCCAGAAGGTGGCCCTGGGGCGCCGCCTGTTCTACGACGCGCGCCTCTCGGGCAACCAGACGCAGTCGTGCGCGTCGTGCCATGTGCAGCGCCTGGCCTTCACCGACGGCCAGGCCACGCCCCTCGGCTCCACCGGACACGCGCTGCTCCGAAACAGCCAGGGCCTGGCGAACACCGCTTACTTCAGCACGCTCACCTGGGGCAACAACGTGCTCCTCGAGCTGGAAGACCAGATCAAGGTGCCGCTGCTGTCGGACAACCCCATCGAGCTCGGTATCCTCGACGGCAACCGCGCCGAGGTGCTCCAGCGATTTGATGACGACAGCACCTACCGGGCGCTGTTCAAGGCGGCCTTTCCCAACAGCCCGCCAGGAGCGACCATCAACCAGGTCCTCTTCGCGCTGGCGAGCTTTTCCCGGACGCTCATTTCATCGAACAGCCCCTACGATCGGTACTACCGCGGGGACCCCCTGGCGCTCACCGCCCAGCAGGTCCGGGGCCTCAAGCTGTTCAACTCCGAGCGACTGGAGTGCTTCCATTGCCACAGCGGGGTGAACTTCTCCTCCTCATACCGGGACAAGAACACGACCGCAGGCACGGTCACCTACCCCTTCTTCAACAACGGGCTGTACAACATCGGGGGGGACGGAAGTTACCCGACCGGCAACCAGGGGCTGTACGAGCTGACGCAGAACCCGGCCGACCGCGGGCGCTTCCGGCCACAGGGACTGCGCAATGTGGCGGTCACGGCGCCATACATGCACGACGGCAGCCTCGCCACGCTACGCGACGTCATCCGGCACTACGCGCGCGGCGGACGGGTGGTGGACTCCGGCCCCTACGCCGGCGACGGCAGCCTGAGCCCGCTCAAGTCCGGCCTCGTACGCGGCTTCGCCATCACGGAGTCGGAGATCGACGACGTCGTGGCGTTTCTTGAGTCGCTCACCGACGAACAGTTCCTGCACGACCCGCGCTTCGCCGATCCGTTCGCCGCGGCGCCGGCCCCCTCATCGACGCGGTAGGGAGGACTCCATGCGCCCAGCGTGGCTGGCAGTTCCGGTCCTCGTCGTCCTGTGCAATCCACTCTCGGCTCAGGAGGCCGCAGGCAAGCCGGTGCCGCGCGTGGTCCAGCTTGATGCCACCGCCGACGGCTACACCAGGGTGCTTGGCGGCCCGCCGGAGACGGTCACCATGCGCTCTGGGCAGGTCGTCCTCGCGCCGGGCGCCACCGTCGGAGAACACAGTACCGAAGTGTACGAGGAGGTGGTGATCGTGCTGTCGGGATCGGGGGAGATGCGCATCGCCGGGGGCGCGACCTTCCTCCTCACCCCGGGGTCGGTGGCGTATTGCCCCCCGCAGACAACGCATGACGTCGTGAATACGGGGGCGGATCCGTTGCGCTACCTGTACGTGGTGGCGCGCACGCCCTGACCGGCCCGGCGTCCGTGCCGCTCCCGTTTTCGTCACATGGCTCCCGCTAGGCGGCCCGTCGCATGAATCGGCGAAGCCCGAATGCCAGCGTGAGAATCAGACCGAAGGCGCATACGATCACGGGTCCGGTCGGGAGGTCGTACTTGAAGGACACCGCGAGTCCGGCCGCCGAGGCGAGGATGCCGGTCAGCCAGGAGAGCAGCGCCAGGACCTTCTGGGAGTCGGAAAACTGGAAGGCGACCGCGGCCGGGACCACGAGGAAGGAGAAGACGAGCAGCACGCCGGCAATCGGCACGGACAGCGTGATGACGACGCCGAAGCTCAAGTAGAACCAGAAATCCCACCACCGGATGCTCCATCCATTGGCCAGGGCGGTTTCCGGCTCGAAGGAGATGGTCAGGAATCGCTTCCGCAGGACGAAGTGGAAGACGCCGAGCGCGGCGTAGGCGGCGGCCATCTTGAGGATGGCCGGCCAGGTGACCCAGAGGAGGCTGCCGACGAGGATGTCCTTGATCGCCTCGCCGCCCCGCGGGGCGCGGTCGGCGACGAGGATCGCCGCGGCGGAGGCCACCACGTAGACGATGCCGATGATCGCTTCCTGGGGGACGCGGCCCTTCTCGTGGGTGCGGGTCAGCGCAAAGAGTGCGGCGCCGAGCGTGGTGAAGCCGAGGGCGTAGGCGTACGACATGCCGGTCCCCGACTCGTGCCCCGCCAGGATGGCCACTGTCGATCCGAGCGCCGCCATCTGCGCGAGCGAGAGGTCCACGAAGATGACCTCCCGTGCGATGATGTGCAGGCCCAGGTAGGAATGGATGGCCACGATCACCATGCAGGCCGCCAGCGGCGGCAGAATCAGATCGAGCATCGGTTCAGTTCTTCTTTCGGAAGCCGGCCGCGAGGCCGTCGACCCAGGTGTTCATCAGGTCGAAGTAGGTGGTCACGCCGGGCGCGCCGAGGGTGTTTTCGGGCACGACGACGGCGGTGGCGCCGGTCTTGGCGGCCACCTGGTCGATCTGCGATTTCGGGAAGTAGTTGGAGGCGAAGAGCACCGGGATGTGGTCGTCCCGCATCAGGGCGATGACTTCCTCCACGTGCCCCGGGGTCGGCGGGATGCCCGGCTTGGCCTCGATATAGGTCACGCACTTCACCTGGTACCGCGCGCTGAAGTAGGCCCACTCCTTGTGGTAGCACGCCATGTCCTTCCCCTTGAACACCTCGCCCGTCTTGAGCCAGCCGCCGAGCTGGTCGGACAGCGGCTTGCCCTTCAGCATGGTCTTCGCGATGAACCCGTCGAACTGCTCCGTCTTGAGCAGGTTGAAGGCGACGGTCGGCGTCAGGACGTCGACGAGGTCCTTGCCGATGGTGGCTTCGAGCACCCGCCGCTCGAAGTCGAGTTCCTTCTCGCGGTAGTAGGCGGCGTTCGCCGGATCGACCTTCTGCAGGCCGGCGAGCACATTCCGGGCGATGATGATCCCGTTGATCGGGTCGGTGTGAATGTGCGGGTTCCCCTCGGCGTGGATGTCGCCGCCGGCGCGGCTGAGCGACGTGGGCACCTCGAGGAGCGTGATGCCGGTGTAGGCCGCCACGTATCCCGGCCCCCCCTCCATGATCTTCCGGTTGCCGGCCCGGTCGAGCAGGGTCGGTACCCAGAGTTCGAGGTCGAGCCCGGTGGTGACGAAGAGATCGGCATCCCGGAGGAGCGCGACGAAGCTCGGCTTCGGCTGCACGAAGTGCGGGTCCTCGTCGCCCTGGGCGATCGAGGCGACGGTGCCGCGGTCGCCGACGATCTCCCGGGCAATCGCCCCGTAGGTCGTCAGGCTGGTGACGATCTTGATCTGGGCGGCGGGGGGCACACCCCAGAGGGCGGCGGCGAGCAGCAGTGTATGTGCGAGCATGTCAGTAGGTCTCGTGTTTGTGAGGTCCGAGCGCCCAGACGACCTGCATGGTCAGGTTGTCGAGCGAGCCGGTGGAATCAAGATGATTGCGGAACGCCTGCAGGCGCAGGTACACGAACTCGCTCTGCCACCAGGTGACGACGGCGGTGGCGCGCCAGTTGGTGTCCTCGGGGCCGAACGGCGCCTGGACATAATCGTACCGGCCGCCGACCACCCAGCGCTTGCTGAGCCGCCAGACGAGGTCGGAATACATGCCGTACCGCGTGGTCGTCGGGGCCTCGCTGATCCGCTGGAGCCGGTACCCCTCGGTGCGCCAGGTGACTTCCTTGCGCGTCCCGGCGTCGGGCGGCCGGTAGGTGAAGCGGAGGTCGGCGCCGAAGAGATTGCTCTTCAGGCCGGAGTCGCCATTCTGCGCCGCGAGGCCGGTGAAGCCAAGCTGCATATAGGTACTACGGGAGAGTTGCCAGAAGTTCTGCAATCGGCCCAGGATGGCCGGCTGGTGGCCCAGGTCGTTCAGCGATTCGCTCTCGATGGACGCCGCCTGGAGGAAGACCTCGGAGGTGCCCTTGGCCAGTGAAACGGGGAGCGGGGTGTAGAGACTGGCGCCGACCCCGCTCAACCCGTCGGGGGCGAGGAAGGCCTGGTAGACCAGCGGGTAGTTGGTCTCCGGCAACGCATGGCGGTGCCAGCGATTGAGGTCGCCGACGGCCAGTCGGTACTTGCCGATGTCGGCGCGGGTATGCGCCGGCAGCCCGGTCCAGTAGATGTACGCCTCCTCGACGCCGATTTCGTCCGCCCCCCAGGTGAGGAAGATCTTGGTGAACGAGTACGGGTCGAGGGTCGCCTGGAGGGCGACCTCCACTTCCGCCAACTGGAGATCGAGTCCCTGGATGTCGGACTGCGCCGCGAACTGCACATCGCCGGTGGCGCTGATCTCGGGATTCATGGAGGACTGGTTGCGCTGACGGCTCACGAATTCCTTGGGGGCGGCGCTCACGGTATCCGAGGCCGCGGGCGCCCCGGCGGCCATGGCCGCGCTGTCCGCGGCCGCGCGAATGGCGGCGAGGGGATCCACCGCGGTATCAGGTAGTTGGGCAGGCGCTGCCGCCGCGGCTGGCGCGCAGCGCGCGGCCACCGTGGCGTTGACGCGGGCGGTGAGCGAGGCGACGGTGAGCGCCAGTGAGTCTACCGCGGCGTTCCCGGTCTTCGCGGGCGCCGGCGCGATTGGCGCCGGTCCGCTGGGGCAGTGGCCGGCCTCGGCGGAATCGAGCCGGGCCGTGAGAGTTTGCACGGTACGCTTGAGTGAGTCCACCGTGGTGGTGGACGGCACCTGCGCATGGGCTCCGGAGGCGATGGCGCCCAGCAGGGTGGCGATCACGACAGCCGTGCGGATTGACGACCGCATAGGCCTCCTCGTTCCAGGTAAGGGGAAGCCAGTCCGTCTGGCTTCCGCTGGTGAATTAGGTCAACCGGAAGAGGGTCAGGCGGGAGGGGCGCGGGAGTGTTGGAGGGTGAGGGGCGCCGCCGACCGGGGCCGGGCCGACGAGGGGGCCATGATGCGGGTGGCCGGAGGCAGCGCGATGTCGGCCGTGCGGGCGCTGCCAAGGTCTTCGTGCTGGGCGGCGGCCGGTTGCGCCAGGGTGCAGCGGTCGGCGTGGTGGGAGCTGCCCTGTGGCTCGAGATGCGTCAGGCCCGCGCACGGATCGTGGCCCGCCAGATGGAAGGTGGCGGCATCGGCGACAGGAAGGCCCAGCGAGCCGGCCAGGAAGAGGCCGACGAGGAGGGCCGAGCGGAGCCGAATCGGAAGGCGCGTCACGGGATGGAATGTGCCGAAGTGGTTCCTGCGGGACAAGGCCGACCGGGGTCCGGTGCCCCGGCCGGCGTTCCGCCGTGCGGCGCTAGTGGGTGTGGTCGTGCACCATCTTCGTTGCATCCTCGGCGAAGCTGTAGGCGTAGTTCCCGCACTTCACGTCGGGGTTGGTGGGGGAAAAGGTCCCCGCCGGGTTGTTCTTCCAGAGCCAGACGTGCAGGTCATAGTGGTGCAGCGAGGCCGGCATGATTGGCGGGTGGCCCTCCATCGGACCCTGGAGCTGGTGTCCGAAGATCGAGGGCGGGGTGTCTCCGGTGACGAGTTGGACCGGCATGAACCACTCGGCGGCGATCAGGACCAGCTTCCCGTCCTTGCCCGGCTCGTACATCAGGACCTGCGGCTTCATTGGGTCGAGGGTAGGGCCGACGTTGCCCATGTTGAGGAAGTGGATGCCCATCGCTCCGGGCGCATACTGCATCGTTCCTTCCGCGGCTCCCTTGGGGAAGTCCATGCAGGCGAGGGTCGACAGAAAACCATCATGGACCGCCTGGACCGGGTCCTTGTACTTGTCGAGCGCCGCACGCACACTGTCGAGATCCGGGGAGAGGGCCGGTTCGGTGGGGACGGCACTCGACCCACGCGCCGGGGCGAGCGCGAGGACCATGAAGCCGATCATCAGGAGCGGAGCCATGAAGCGTGCGACCTTGGGGGTGGTGAGTCGAGCGGACATATCCTGTCTCCAGCGATGTGAAAGGTGAACCTTCATACTTCGTACACCCTACAGTACATCAAAGAGGAACTCTCGCAACTTGGGTGGTGGGAGGATTGGGCTGGCAGCATCGGACAATGCAATGTATATTCTTTGTATATCCAAACATGAAGGATTCGATGCGAAGCCGTATCTCAAGGTGGGGCAATAGTTTAGGTGTCAGGCTTCCAAAGGCGTTCGTCGAGGAATTGGGAATTTCGGCGGGTGAGGAAGTCGAACTGACCGTTCGCGACGGCGGAATCGTCCTGACCAAGGTCGCCCGGGAGTACCGGCTCGAGGAGCTGGTCGAGGGGATCACGCACGCCAATCGACACCGGGAGACCGATTGGGGACGGCCAAAGGGCCGCGAGCTGTGGTAGCTCCCGATCGGGGCGACCTGGTATGGATCACCATCGAGCCGGGAGACGGGTCACCCTCCTTCCGGCGTCCCGCGCTGGTCGTGTCCCCGGCGCTCTACAACGCGCGCTCGGGCCTCGCCCTGATGTGCGCCGTTGGCCGGCAGGCGAAGGGCTATCCGTTCGAGGTGCTCCTTCCCGCCGGGCTGCCGGTCGAGGGCGTCGTGCTGGCGGATCACCTGCGCAGTGCCGACTGGAAGGCGCGCGGAGCGGAGATTGCCGGGCAGGTGCCGACCGCCGTCGTCGAGGATGTCCTTGCCAAGCTCAAACCACTGTGATCGGGGCCGCACGATGAGTGACGAGACGCTTGTTTCGGTGACCACGACGCCCGCCCGCGTCCGTGGCACCTTCTGCGTGAACGGGGAGACTCGCGAGGCGCTGTACCGGCCGCACGTCACCTTGCTCGAGCTGTTGCGCGAGGACCTGCAGCTCACCGGGACGAAGCACGGGTGCGAACTTGGCGAGTGCGGCGCGTGTACCGTGCTGGTGGACGGCCTGCCGGTGCTGTCCTGCCTGGTGCTGGCGCAGGCGGTGGAAGGGCAGGAGGTGTCCACCGTCGAGGGAATGGCCGACGGCCCCACGCTGCATCCCCTGCAACAGGCGTTCGTGGAGCTCGGCGCCGCCCAGTGCGGCTACTGCACGCCGGGCGTGCTGCTCGCCGCGGAGGCACTGCTGCTTGAAAACCCCGCGCCCACGCGCGACGACCTGAAGCTCGCACTCTCCGGCAACATCTGCCGCTGCACCGGCTACATCAAGATCTACGAAGCGATCGAGTTGGCGGCGGCGCGGATGCGGGGATTGGACGAGGAGCCGAAGCGCGAGGCGATGTATGGCTACTAGGGAGAAGGCTGGGCAGCGGGACAGCGGGGCCGCCGCGTATGCCGTCATCGGCACGGCCCGCCCCAAGGTGGACGCTCCTGGCAAGGTCTCGGGACAGACGCTCTTCGCCGACGACATCGTGCTCCCGCGGATGCTGTGGTGCAAGCTCCTCCGGAGCCCGCATCCCCACGCCCGCATCGTCGCGATCGACACCGCCCGCGCGCTGGCGCTCCCGGGCGTCGAGGCGATCATCACCGGGGCCGACCTGCCGATCCCCTTCGGCATTCTCCCGGTCAGCCAGGATGAACACGCGCTCTGCCCCGATATCGTGCGCTTCGTTGGTGACCCGGTGGCCGCCGTGGCTGCAATCGACGAGGAGACGGCGCTGGCCGCCTGCGGGCTGATCGAGGTCACCTACGAGCCGCTGCCGGTGGTGGCGTCGGTGGACGACGCGGCGGCCATTCCCTCGCCCCAGCTGCACGAGTACGCCGACGAGGGGAACTGGCACAAGCTGGTGCACCTGCAGTTCGGGGAACTGGACGACGGGTTTCAGCGCGCCGACCTGGTCCGGGAGGATCTCTTCCTCTACGAGGGCAACACTCACCTCCCCATGGAGCAGCACGCCAGCATCGCGCACGCCACCCCCGACGGGCGGGTGACGGTCTGGTCGAGCACGCAGACTCCGCACTACCTCCATCGCGCGCTCTCGAAGGTGCTCGAGTTTGCCCCGGCGCGCATTCGCGTCATCGCCACGCCGAACGGCGGCGGGTTCGGCGGCAAGAGCGACCCGTTCAACCACGAGATCGTGGTGGCCAAGCTGAGCCTGGTGACCGGGCGGCCGGTCAAGATCGGGCTGACGCGCGAGGAAGTGTTCTACTGTCACCGCGGCCGGCACCAGGCGCTGATGAAGATCCGGACCGGCGTCACGAAGGACGGCGCCATTACCGCCATGGACTTCGAGTCCTACCTCGACGGGGGCGCCTACGGCTCCTACGGCGTGGCCTCGTTGTATTACACCGGCGCCCTGCAGACCGTCACCTACGACGTGCCCACCTACCGGTTCCGTGGCGCGCGCGCCTTTACCAACAAGCCGCCCGGCGGTCCGAAGCGTGGCCACGGCACCACGCAGCCGCGCTTCGCCGTGGAAGTCCATCTCGACAAGATTGCCGAAGAGCTGAAGATGGACCCGGCGGAGCTCCGACTCCGGCATCTCGTCAAGCCGAATGAGGTCACCGCCAACTGGCTGCAGCTTGGCACCGTCGGGCTCGAGGCGTGCATCCACAAGGTGGTCGAGGGCTCCCGGTGGAAAGAGCGCTTCCGGAGGCTGCCCTATGGCCGAGGACTCGGCCTGGCCTGCTCCTCCTATATCACCGGGGCCGGGCTCCCGATCTACTGGAACGACATGCCGCACTCCGGCGCACAGATCAAGTGCGATCGCGGCGGCGGCGTCACGATCTTCTGCGGCTCCACCGACATTGGCCAGGGATCCGAGTCGGTGCTCGCCTATGTCACCGCCGAAGTCCTCGGCATCGAGCCGGCCGACATCAAGGTGGTCACCGCCGACACCGACCTCACGCCGGTCGATCTCGGCAGCTACTCCTCGCGCGTCACGCTGATGACCGGTCAGGCGGCGATGCAGGCCGCCACGCGGGTGCGCGACCTGATCGCCTCGGCCGTCGCCACCAAGCTCGACGTGCCGGTCGACCGGCTGGTGTTCGCCGGGCGGCGGGTATTCGACGCGCAGGAGCCCGACACCGGGCTGACCTTCCGGGAGGCGCTGGGCATCGCCGAGGCGAAACATGGAACACTCGGCGCGGTGGGGAGCTACACTCCCCCGCGCTCCCCGGGCCGGTACCGTGGCGCCGGCGTCGGCCCGTCCGCGGCGTACAGCTACTCCGCCGCCGTGGCGGAGGTCGAGGTGGATCCCGACACCGGCATCGTGCGGGTGCCGACCATCTGGATCGGCCACGACATCGGGCAGTGCATCAATCCGGCGCTGGTGATGGGGCAGGTCGAGGGCGGTGTGTACATGGGGCTCGGCGAGGCGCTGATGGAGGAGATGGCGTACCGCGAGAAGCTCGGGCTGGTGCACAAGTGGCCCTCGATGCTCGAGTACAAGAGCCCGACGACGATGGAGATGTGTGACGTCATCACCTATTTGATCGAGGATCCCGATCCCAACGGCCCCTTCGGCGCCAAGGAGGCGGGGCAGGGGCCGCTCAACCCGGTGATGCCCGCCATCGCCAACGCGATCTACGACGCGGTCGGCGTGCGGATCGACGAGGTGCCAATGAGCGCGCCCAAGGTGCTCAAGGCCATCCAGGCGAAGTTGAAGGGCAAGGATCCGCGCCACGGACCGAGCAGCACACCGACGGTGCCGTGGCCGGAGCGGACCTACGTGCGGACACCGGCGCAGGGTGGCGATGGCAAGACGTGAGGCCCCATGAGGCGTCCAGCTCGGGATGGTCCTCCGGGCAGGACAGTTCGCGAACCCTCCGCGGAGGCCGGCGCTCCGTGCGCCGCGAACTGACTGCCCTCCGGACCATTCCCTTCGCAGGCCGCCACACGACCAGCTTCGAGTGGCGCCCCCCTCGCCCGGAGGGAGAGGGGACAGGGGGTGAGGGGTTAACAAAGGATGGGAGCGAGAGGGAACGAGTCATGATGTCGGAAGGAGCCGGATCGCCATGCTGAGACTGCCGCCACACGAGACATCGTTTCCCACCTCGATCCGCGAGGCGGTTGCCGAACGCGTGTCGGCCGGTGCCGCCGGAGCGTACGTGGCCGGGGGCACCGACCTCTATCCCAACATGAAGCGCCGGCAGCAGGAGCCGAGGCGCGTCATCGACGTGCGGCGAATCCCGGAGCTGAATCGGCTCGAGGTATCGGCGGACGGTACGCTGATTGTCGGGGCGGGCGTGACCCTCACGCGGTTCATGCGCGACGCGCGGGTGCGGACTGGTTGGCCCGCACTGGCGCATGCCGCGAGCGAGGTCTCCACGCCGCTCCTGCAGAACATGGGGACCGTCGGCGGCAATCTCCTGCTCGACACCCGGTGCAACTACTACGACCAGGGATACGAGTGGCGGAAGGCGATCAACTTCTGCATGAAGAAGGATGGCGACACCTGCTGGGTGGCGCCGTCGAGTCCGCGCTGCTGGGCGGTGCAGTCGAGCGACCTGGCCCCGGTGATGGTGGCGCTCGACGCGCGGGTGGTGCTCGCCGGACCGGACGGTGAGCGCACGATTCCGGCCTCGGCGCTTTACCACGACGACGGGATGGCGTTCGTGACCAAGCGGCCGGAGGAACTGCTGGTCCGGGTGGAGGTGCCGGCGCTCCTCGGCGCGCGGGCAAGCTACCGCAAGCTTCGTCGGCGGGGCGCCTTCGACTTTCCGGTGCTGGGGGTGGCGGCGTGGGCGGTGTTCGACGGGGCGGGGACGGTGACATCGGCCCGCATCGTCCTGGGGGCGGTCGGGTCGTACCCGAAGTCGGTGCCGGAGGCGGCGGAGGTACTGGTGGGCGGCACGCTGACGGACGACCAACTCGACGAGGCGGTGCGGCTGGCTGGCAAACTGGCCAAGCCGCTCGACAACACCGACTTCACCATCGGCTGGCGAAAGGACATGGCCTCCGTCTTTGTCCGCCGGGCGCTGGAGGCGTTGCGGGGCTCCTAGAACATGAAGCCGGACCCGAACCAGAAGGCCGTCCCCTCGTCGCTCACGACCGCCGTCAGCACGATTCCCGTGGAACGGTCGGGCAGCGCCATCCAGAACCCGCCGCCGCCGCTGGCGTGCCAGACATCGACGTTGTCCGTGTCATAGAAGACCCGCCCCAGATCCCCGATCCCCAGCACACCGAAGCGCCACGGCGACACGAACGCGAGGGTGCCCAGCTCGGCCCGGAGTTCACTGTTGAACCAGGCCCCGGCGTCCCCGGCATACCGTCCCGACCGATACCCTCGCAGGGTGCTTGATCCCCCGACATACGCTGCCTCGTGCACCGGCACCTCGCCCATCGTCAGCCGGGCGCTTGCACGGAGGGCGAGCGTGAGCCGGTCCATGCCCCGGGGTGTCAGGTAGGTCGCCACCGAGCCGCGGACGCTGCCGAATGCGTTCCCCGCGCCAAAGGTGACCGGGTAGTAGCTGCCCCCCGCCACGGCGTGCCAGCCGGACCGTGCAAACGCGGGGGCGTCGCGGGTATCCAGCGCGACCGACGCCTCCGCGCCGAACTGCGCGAAGTCGGGCACGCCATAGGGACGGTCCTGGCTGATGAAGTCGTTCTGGGAGGTGTCGGTGGTGACCTGCTTGAACATCGGGCCGACTGCGAACTGGCCGTGCGGGCCCAGGCGGTAGTGCCAGGCGGGATAGATATAGATCTCGCGCTGGGTGGTCTGGTAGTAGGCGGCCGACTCGTTGAACGACGTGGTGTTGCCGTAGCCGAAGAAGCGGAGGTCGGTCAGCGCGGGGACCCCGACGTCGAGCGTGAACGTGGTGGGGGAGTGCCACCGGTTGAACTCCGCGTGCATCTCCAGCGCGGCGCGCTTCAGCTCCGTGGTGTACCCGGCCCTGACCTGCACCTTCCGGTAGTACGGGCTGTGGCCGATCCGGTAGGTGGTGAGGGTGACGCCGCCGCCGAGCAGGAGTCCGATGTCCGAATTCGCCCCGAACCAGGGCACCGGAGCGGTGCGGGTGCCGTGCAGCGGAACCGGCGGGGGGCTCGACCAGTCGAGGTCCTGCACGCCCGGCACCGGCAGTGAGTCGGGAACGGGACTCACCTTCAACGAGCGGTCTGCCGGCCCTCCACCGTAGGTGATGGTGTGCCTGCCACTGCTGCGCGCTCCCGTCACCTCGAGCCCTTGCTGCCAGGCCAGGTCGAGCAGCGGACCGCTCCCTCCGGGGCCAGCGAGGACGACGGCATCCGCTCCGCCGTCGAGGTAGAGCCCGACGGCCCGCGTGTCTCCCGGGGCAAAGAACCGATGGAAGCCGTCCCGGAACGTGATGTCCATGCTGCCATGCCGGCCGCGGGTGACGGTGACGGTGTCGGCTCCCGGTGTCCCGAAGAGCGCCGCTTCCGTGTTGACCAGGCGGTAGAGCCTGCGGGCGGCCTGGTTGAGATTGTCGCGTCGGGCTCGCAGCGCGGCGGCGAGGGGAGCGGCGCCGGCGGATCGGTACTCCGGCGGCAACTTGGCCACCGCCAGATCGATGACGGAGTCGGTCAGCAGGGTGCGCTGCGCGCTGGCCACCGAATCCCACACGCTCCAATCGAGCACGGCCAGCAGTTGCCGGTCGAGGGTCTGCTGGTACGGGGTCACCCCCAGGTGACTCTGGTACCGGCTTCCGAAGTTCACAAATCCGGTGAGGGAGATCCCGGCGAGCCGCGCCAGCAACCCGTCAAACCTGGCAAAGGCGAACTCCCGGTAGCGCGGCTCCGGCGTCCACCGTCCAGACACGGCGTCCAGGCGCCACTGCCACTGTTCGGGGGCCACGTTCCACTGCCCGAGGAAGGTGTCGAAGAGCCGGTCCCGAAGGTAGGCGCGCGCGTCGAGATCACGTCCGCCGCCGGCACGCAGGCTGTCGAGGACTTCGCGCGTCGTGGGTCCGCCGCGTCCCGCCCGGACGAGGTAGCCGAGCCATCCCCCTTCTGCATCGGTCTCGGTGTTGACGAGCCGCACCAGCGCGGTGACGGGCACCGGCACGCCGAGGGCACCGGCGAGGACCTCGACCACCGGGGCCGCGCCGGGATGGCGGACCGGGTTGAGGCCCTGGAGGGTCGAGGGAAGGAGATTCTGCCGCAGGGCTGACGGGGCGCTGGAGACGAGATCCTGGTCGAGCGGGACGAACTCCCAGAGCCCGCCATCGGGGGTCCAGACCCAGGCCGTTCCGTTGCGGGGGAGCGAGTCGGCCAGGTGGAAGTCGATCGGGAGCGCCGGGGCGGCCACCGGCACCGCCCAGAGCGAACGGTACCGGCTCCCGTACAGGAAGCGCTCGAACCCGGCCAAGGTGCCGCGGAACTGGTATTCGGCTCCGGCCGGCGTGAGGCTGTCGGTTGGGGTCTGGGCGCGCGCGCGACCGGGCATGGCAACGAGCAGGAGTACCGCGCCGGCGACTGCTGTGCCGACGGTGCGCTGCAGCGGATGCGTCACTCGCGCGCGGTACCGAGCTCCGACCATGGTCCACCCAGCGCCTTGTAGAGCCGTACCCCGCTGGCCAGCTGAAGGGCCTGTACCTGGGCGAGGCTCAGTTCGGCATTGAAGAGCGTTCGTTGCGCATCCAAGACTTCAAGATACGTGGACAGGCCGTTTTCGTACCGGTGCTGCACCAGCGAGAGCGAGGTTGACAGCGTCTCGACCTGCGCGGATTGCGCCGCCACCTGTTCCCGACTCGTCCGGATGGCCACCAGCGCGTCTTCGACGTCCTGCAGCGCCCGGAGCACCACCTGCTCGTAGCGCGCGCGGGCCTGTTCGGCCTGCGCCTGCGCGACGTTCACCTCGCCCTGCAGGCGGCCACCGGTGAAGATCGGGATGGCCACGCCGAGAAAGAGCCGGTTGGTGTTGTTCTGGCTCTCGAAGAGGGTCGAGAGGTCGTCACTCACGTAGCCGTATTCGCCGGTCAGCACCACCTGCGGCAGCCGGTCTCCCCAGGCAATCCCGATCCGTGCGTTGGCGGCGCGCAGGTCCTCTTCCACGGCGCGCACATCGGGCCGACGGGCGAGGAGGTCCGAGGGCAGTCCCTCGGGGACGTCGAAGTTCGCCACCTGATTGTCGAGCGGCAGGCCGCGCGGCAATCCCCGCGGGGGCAGTCCGACCAGCACGCTCAGCGCATTCTCCTGCTCCGATCGCAGCCGGGCAATGGAGGCCAGCTGCACCTGGGTTTCCTGAACCTGAGACTCGAACTGGAGCACGTCCAGCCGGGACACCTGCCCCTCGCGAAAGCGGGCGCGGGAGAGCGCCGCGGTTTCCTGGCGTGAGGCGAGCGTCCGCTCCGCGACCGCCAACTGCCGGTCGTACTGGAGCAGCGCGAAATACCCGGTGGCCACCGCCGCGGCGAGACTCAGCTCGGCACCGCGGAGTTCCTCCGTCCGCGCGAAGTAGGTGGCCTTGCCCGCCTCGCTGGTACGCCGGATCCGGCCCCAGAGGTCGAGCTCCCAGGCGGCGTCGGCGGAGACGGTGAAGAGGTCGCCGCTGACGCCGGGAATCCTCGAATCGATGGTGCCCCCCGTCCCGGTCACGTTCACCTGCGGGAAGAAGCCGCTCCGCGCGACCGCGTAGCGGGCCTGGAACTCCCGGGTGACGGCGATGGTCGCGATCAGGTCCTGGTTGTGGGCACGCGCCGTGTCCATCAGGGCGAGGAGCACGGTGTCGCCCAGCGTCTGGTTCCAGGTGGGAGCGATCGTGTCGGTCGCGGACGCGACGGGTGGCACCAGCGGCGCGATGGCGGCGGCGGTGTCCCGGACGATTTGCAGTGTGTCGCCGCGGTAGGCAGCCGGTACCGGCGTCGGCGGCCGTTCGTAGCCGGGACCCACGGCGCAGGCGCCGAGGGCCAGTGCTGCCAGTCCGGGAGCCAGGTGGCGGCGCCTCATGGCTCCGCTCCTTCCGCCGCCGGTTTCTGCCCCGCGCTGGCGATCAGGTAGAAGAAGAGCGGGATGAAGAGCACCCCGATGGCGGTGGCGATGAACATGCCGGCGAAGACGCCGGTGGCCAGGGAGTGGCGGCTCTGCGCCCCGGCTCCGCTCGCGATGAGCATGGGGACGACGCCGAGGATGAACGCGAATGACGTCATGAGGATGGGGCGGAACCGGTCCTTGGCCGCCTCCAGGGCCGCCTCCCGCACCGACGAACCCGACACCCGGAGCGCGTTGGCGAACTCCACGATGAGAATGGCATTCTTGGCGGCCAGCCCGATGACGGTGACGAGCCCGATCTGGAAGTAGAGGTCGTTCGGGACGCCCCGGAGGAGGATCCCGATGAGCGCCCCGACCACCCCGAACGGCACCCCGAGGATGACGCCGAAGGGGATCGACCAGCTCTCGTACTGGGCGGCAAGCACCAGGAAGACGAGGATGATTCCGAGGAGGAAGACCGTGTTGCCCTGGCCCTGGGCGAGTTTCTCCTGGTACGACTGGCCGCTATAGGCGTAGGCGACGCCCCGGTCGGCGAAGGGCTTCGCGGCCGCCTCGACCGCCCGCATCATCTGGCCGCTGCTCTTGCCCGCGCCGGGCTCCGCGGTGACCAGGGCCGAAGTGAAGCCGTTGAAGCGGCTGACCACCGACGGGCCGCCGATGAACTCGGTGGTGG
>DAOLIZ010000006.1:0-43607 GCA_035328285.1 Gemmatimonadales bacterium | reverse complement strand
ACGCCCCGCCTCGTGCTCCGTCCGTTCCGTCCCGATGACGCGCCGGCAGTGCAGCGACTGGCCGGTGAACGGGACGTTGCCGCCAGCACACTCACGGTGCCGCATCCCTATCCGGATGGGGCCGCCGAGGAGTGGATAGCCACCCACGCCACCGCATGGGCGGAGCAGCGGGTGCTCACGCTTGCCGTCGCGACATCCGGCGACGATGTGCTCGTGGGCGCGGTCGGGCTGGCGTTGGCCATGGCGGACCGCCGTGCCGAACTGGGATACTGGATCGGGATTCCCTGGTGGAACCTCGGGTACGCGACCGAGGCGAGCCGGGCGATCATCGACTTCGGGTTCACGTCGCTCGGCCTGCATCGCATCATGGCCCGCCACATGGCCCGAAACCCCGCGTCCGGCCGTGTGATGCAGAAGCTCGGCATGCAGCGGGAGGGTGTCCTTCGCGGGCACATTCTCAAGTGGGGGGTGTTCGAGGATCTCGTGGTGTACGCCGTGCTGGCGCCATGACCCCTGCCATCGTGGATGTGGTGGTGGTCGGCGCGGGAGCGGCCGGGCTGCTCGCTGCGGCGTTCGCGGCGGGCGACGGGCGTCGCGTCCTCCTGCTCGAGCGCACCCGGGACGGGGGGCGAAAAATCCTCATCAGCGGTGGCGGGCGCTGCAACATCCTTCCCTCAACGGTGCGGCCCGAGTGGTTCGTCACCGACTCGTCCCCGAATTCCCTGCGCAACATACTCCGCAGCTGGCCGCTGGCCGCGCAGCGGCGCTTCTTCGAGGACGACCTGCACATGCCGCTCGTCCTCGAGGAGGAGAGCGGCAAGCTCTTTCCCGCCTCCAACCGCGCGCGCGACGTGCGCGACCGGCTGATCGCACATGCGCGCGGAGCCGGCGCCGAGCTTCGCTTCAACGCGAGCGTGACTCGACTGACGCCGGGCGGTGAGGCGTGGGAGGTCGGGCTCGAGGGAGGCGAAGTGGTGCGCAGCCGGACGGTCGTGGTGGCGACCGGCGGCCTCAGCGTCCCGAACACCGGCAGCGACGGGACGGGGCTTCGCCTCATGGAGATGCTGGGCCACGAGGTCCATCCGACCTTTCCGGCGCTGACGCCACTCACCACGAATGTGGCTCGGTGGACCGCCCTGTCCGGCGTGTCGCTGGAGGCCGAGCTGACCGCACCGCCGGAGACGCCGCGCTACTCGCGGCCGCAGGGATTACTCTTCACCCACCGCGGCTTCAGCGGACCGGCTGTCCTGAACATTTCTCATGTCTTTTCCCGCCCGCGCACCGGTCCGCGACCGGTCATCCTTGCCCAGTGGGGGGGGCTCGGACGGGGCGACTGGGAGCGCGAGTTCAACGTCGGGGGCCGCGTCCAGGTCGCGACGGTGCTGCGCCGCAAACTGCCCGAACGGCTTGCCCTGGCGCTCCTCGAGGAGGCGGGGTTGCCGGCGGATCGCACGCTGGCGCAATTGCGGCGCGAGGAGCGCGCCTCGCTGGTCACGGCGCTCACGGCAATGCCGCTCCCGGTGACCGGGGACGAGGGGTACCGCAAGGCTGAGGTCACGGGGGGCGGCGTGGCGCTGTCCGAGATCGACCCGGTCACCATGGAGAGCCGGCGGGTGCCGGGGCTCTTCCTGTGCGGCGAGGTGCTGGACGCGTTCGGGCCGATCGGCGGCTTCAACTTTCACTGGGCCTGGGCGACAGGCAGGGCGGCCGGGCTTGGCGCGCGCCGACGGCTCATATCCTGAACTGCGAGACAATGGACATGCTTTCCGAGCTGTCATCCCGGCTGGCGACACTGGACGAGACGCGTGAAGCGTTTCTTGCGCCGATTCGCGCCGCGAGCGACCTCCAGCGATCGTTCCGACCGGCGCCCGGGGCCTGGTCGATGCTCGACGTGACCGAGCACCTCGTGCTGGCCGAGGAGAAGAGTCTCCTCGGCATGCTGAAGGGGCCGCCGCCCGGCACGACGATCACGCCGCTGGCGCGTGTCCGCATGGCGATGGTGCTCCTGGTCATGCAAACGGACCTCCGAGTAAAGGTGCCGGTGGCGCGCGTGCTGCCCACCGGCAGCGTCGCGCTGGGCGAGCTCGAAGCGCGCTGGGGGGATGCGCGGCGAGGCCTGGAACGATTCCTCGAGCCGATCACCGAGCCGGAGGCCAGGTCCGCCCGGTTTCGGCACCCGATCGGCGGATGGGTGTCGGTTGGGACGGGAGTGACCTTCTACGCCGCGCATATCCGGCATCATGCCAGGCAGGTCCGGCGTCTCCACCGGGCCGCGGGCTTCCCGGCGGCATGAGCATGCCCGGCGCTCCCGAAGGCTCCCACCGCTCGCGGCTTCGGCAGGCGCGCGCCAGCCTGCCCGAGCTGCAGCTGCGTCCGGCGTCCGCACTCCGCGACGTCCTTGGCGAGGGGTACTCACGCAAGAGTTTCCGCGCCGACCTCCTCGCTGGCCTCGTGGTCGGCGTCGTGGCGCTGCCCCTGTCGATGGCGCTCGCCATCGCGGCGGGTGTCCCCCCGCAGCACGGTCTCTATACGGCGATCGTCGCTGGCGCCGTCATTGCGGCCCTGGGTGGATCCCGGCTGCAGGTCTCCGGCCCGACGGCGGCGTTCGTGGTCATCCTCGTGCCGATCGTCCACCGGTTCGGGATTGGCGGGCTCCTGATCGCCACGATGATGGCGGGGGCCATTCTCGTGGGATTCGGCGTCGCGCGGATGGGCAAGCTCATCCAGTTCATCCCGCTGCCGGTGACGGCCGGCTTCACCGCAGGCATCGCGCTGGTGATCGCCGTCCTGCAGTTGAAGGATTTCCTCGGCCTGACCACGGCCGGGGCGCCTGAGCGCTTCCTCGAGCGGGTCGAAGGGCTGCTGGCCGCCATGCCGACCGCGCGCTGGGAGGAAGGGGTCGTCGGGGCCGCCACGCTGGCTATCCTGGTGTTCTGGCCACGGTTGCGGACCAAGCTGCCCGGACCGCTGGTCGCCCTGGTCGCTGCGGCAGTGGGGGTTGAGCTCCTGCGGCGCGTTGTCCCGGGGTTCGATGTGGCCACCATCGGCAGCCGCTTCCAGTACGTGATGGACGGGGTGGTTCACACCGGGATTCCGCGGCTGCCGCCGATGCCGATCCTCCCCTGGCGGATGCCCGGCGCCGGCGCGGAACCACTGACGCTCTCATTCGGCCTGCTGCAGGATCTGCTGCCGAGCGCCTTTGCGATCGCGATGCTGGGCGCCATCGAGTCGCTCCTTTCCGCGGTGGTCGCGGACGGGATGGCGGGGACGCGCCACGACCCCAACGCGGAGCTGGTGGCGCAGGGAACCGGCAACCTGATTGCGCCGTTCTTCGGCGGGTTCGCGGCCACCGGCGCCATCGCGCGGACGGCGACGAACTTCCGGGCCGGGGGGCGCTCGCCAGTGGCGGCGATCACCCACAGCGCCGTCGTCCTGGCGGCCATGCTGATCCTGGCGCCCCTCCTCGGGACGCTGCCGATGGCCTCGCTGGCCGCGCTGCTGCTGCTGGTGGCCTGGAACATGAGCGACCTGCCGCACGTGCTCCGGGTCCTCCGCGTGGCCCCCCGCAGCGACGCCCTGGTCCTCCTGACCTGCTTCTTCCTGACCGTGGTGTTCGACATGACCGTGGCCGTGACGGCGGGCGTCCTGCTCGCCGCGGTGCTCTTCATGCGCCGGATGGCCGACCTGTCGGGAACCAGGCTGGTGGAGGACGGCCAGCACCCGGCGCTCCGGGAGCCGCTTCCGCCGGGCGCCGTGCTGTACGAAATTGCGGGGCCGCTCTTCTTCGGCGCGGCCGAAAAGGCGATGGATTCGCTCCACGCCAGCGCGGGCGAGGCCGGCGTGGTCCTGCTGGAGCTGGGGGCGGTCCCGGTCATCGATGCCACCGGCATGGTCAACCTGGAGTCGGCGCTGGCACGCCTGGCGCGCGACCATACGCTCGTGATTCTCGTGCGGGTGCAGGCCCAGCCCGCCAAGTTCCTGGCGCGGGTGGGCATCGTCCCCTCACCGGGGCGGCTCGCCTATGCCGCCACGCTGGAGGAGGGCCTCTCCCTCGCCCGCGCCCATCTCTCAAGGAGTTCCTGATGCGCCGTGCCGCTCTCTGTCTCGTCCTGGCCGTCCTCACCGGCTGCTCGCTCGATGCGGTCCGTTCCAAGCCACTCGGTGCCCAGTCCCAGGCCAGGAGCGCCGTGGTCGGGGCGCCGGAGACGCTGACCTACAATCCGAGCCTGAACGTCGACCTCGCGATGATGGCCCGGACGGAGAGCGGGCTCTACTGGAAGGACCTGACGGAGGGGACCGGCGCGGAGGCGGTGCGGGGGTCGACGGCCGTCGTGGAGTACAGCGGATGGCTTGCCAACGGCAACCTCTTCGACAGCAGCAGAAATGCCGGCCGGCCCTTCTCCTTCCAGCTCGGGCGGCGTCAGGTGATCGACGGGTGGGACGAAGGGGTGGCTGGCATGCGCGTGGGCGGGAAGCGGCTCCTGGTCATCCCGCCGCAACTCGGATACGGGGCGAGTGGCGCCGGGGCGATGATCCCGGGCGACGCCACGCTGGTCTTCGAGGTCGAGCTGCTTGAGGTGCGGGGCGGCAGCTGACCCCTTGCGGCGGTTCTTCCCAGGCGGATCGTTAGGGGAATGGGCGTCCCGGAAGCCTCTCCTCTTCCGGGGCGTCCCGACGGCCCCTGACCGCTACCGGGCTCCCCACTCACCGTTCCAGGAGGCACCATGGTCACGCTCCTCGATCTCTGGCTTCCGATCCTCGCCGCCGCGGTCCTCATCCATCTCGGCGGGTTCGTCATGTGGATGGTCCTGCCGCACCACCGCGGGGACTGGAAGCAGGTGCCGGACGAAGACGGCGTGCTCGCCGCCCTCAGGAAGTCGGGGGCGGGTGTCGGTCAGTACTATTTCCCGTACCGTGCGTCCCGGGAGGCGGCGAAGGATCCCGCCTGGCTGGCCAAGGCCGAGGCCGGGCCGATGGGATTCCTGATCATCGGGCCGCCGGGCCTACCACGGCTTGGCAAGTCGTTGCTGCAGTACTTCTTGTACACCCTGGGCGTTTCCTTCATGGTGGGTTACATCGCTTCTCACACTTTGCCCGCCGGCGCGCCCTATCTTCCCGTGTTCCGGGTGGTCGGCGCGGTGGCCACGCTGGCGTACGCAGCCGCGCTGGTACCGGGGGCCATCTGGTTTTCCCGCTCGTGGGGCAGCATCGCCCGCGAGATGTTCGATGGGCTGGTTTTCGGGTTGCTGACCGCCGGCGTGTTCGGCTGGCTCTGGCCCCGCTGAGCCGTCCAGTTTTCGGCTGCCCGTTGGCGGCCTCCTCTCAACTCCTCGTGGAGCTGCCCATGTCTCGCCGTTTCCTTCCGCTCCTGGCTGTCATCGGATTCCTGATGGCCGCCCCGTTGACCGCCCAGGATACCTGGGCCCCGAGTGAGTATCCGGGGCTCGAGACCGGGAAGATGTGGACGTTCGACCAGCCGCCGCTCGCCTACTGGGCCAAGCGCTACGGCTTCAACGCCACGCCCCAGTGGCTCGACCACGTGCGGCTCAGCTCGCTGCGGATCCCCGGGTGTTCGGCGTCGTTTGTCTCGCCGAACGGCCTGATCATGACCAACCACCATTGTGCCCGCGCCTGTGTCGAGTCTGCGACCAAGCCCGGCGAGGACCTGCTCGGCGACGGCTTCTATGCGGCGCGGCGGGAGGACGAGCGGGCCTGCCAGGGGATGACGGCCGACCAGCTGCAGGAGATCACCGACGTTACCGCGCAGGTGACGGCGGCGGTCCCGGCCGGGAGCTCCCCGACCGTCGCGGCCACCAGGCGCGCCGAGGCGATCGACCGGATCGAGGCGGCCTGCGAGCAACAGGTCGCGGGTGCGAACTGCCAGGTGGTCACGATGTACCGGGGCGGCAAGTACATGCTGTATCGCTTCCACCGGTTTACCGACCTCCGGCTCGTCTTCGCGGTGGAGAGCCAGACGGCCTTCTTCGGCGGCGATCCCGACAACTTCACCTATCCCCGCTACGACCTCGACATGTCGATGGTCCGGGCCTATGTGGACGGCAAGCCCGCCAGCACCGAGTACTTCAAGTGGGCCAAGACGGGGAGCCAGGAGAAGGACCTCGTCTTCGTGACCGGCAACCCCGGCTCGACAGGACGGCTCAACACGATGGCGCAGATCGAGTACCTGCGCGACCTGACATATCCGAGCCTGCTCGACGGCTACAAGCGGCGCATCGCCGTGTATCACCAGCTGTCCGCCATGGATTCCACCCGGGCCATGGCGCTCCGGAACACCATCTTCGGGCTCGAGAACTCCCAGAAGGCGGTAGGCGGGTACCAGTCCGGCCTGCTCGATCCCAAGCTCATGAGCCAGAAGACCGCCTGGGAGACGAACTTCCGCCGCTCGGTCAACTCGAATGCGGCCTACAAGAAGGCGTACGGCGACCCGTGGAAGGAGATCGAGCAGGCGCGGACATCGATGCGGAAGCTCGATGCGCAGCGCCAGTTCTATTCGTACAACGCATACGGCACCCGTCTCCTGCAGCTGGCCGGGCTCATCGTCCGCGCCCCCGCCGAAGCGGCGAAGCCCGACTCCGCCCGGATGCCGCTCTACCAGGATTCCCGGAAAGCCATGCGCGACCGGGCCATCGGCTCGACGACCCCGATCGACACGCTGCAGGAACGGCTGCTCCTGGCCCAGTGGTTCGAGGCCATGCAGGCGGCGCTGCCGGCGACCGATCCAGTCCTGAAGGCGGCGCTGGCCGGCCGCACGCCCGCCAACGCGGCGGCGGAGATGGTCCGCGGCTCACAGATTTCCACGGCCGCCCAGCGCGAGGCGCTGATGGCGGGCGGCGCGGCGGCGATCGCGGCGTCGAAGGATCCGTTCATCCGGCTTGCCGCCACGATCGACCCCCTCGACCGGGCGGTGCAGGCACAGTGGACCGACCTGGCCGACCGCGAGGCCGAGCAGGACGAGCTGGTGGCGCGTGCGCTCCTGGCGGTGTACGGGAACAGCGTCGCCCCCGACGCCACCTTCAGCCTCCGCATTTCCGATGGGGAGATCCTCCGGTATCCCTACAACGGCACCATCGCCCAGCCGTTCACCACGTTCTACGGCATGTACGACCGCTCGGCCGGCTTCAACGGCGTCCCGCCGTTCAACCTCACGTCGCGCTGGGTGACCAATCGCGCCGCGCTTGACCTGGCCACGCCGTTCAACGTGGCGGGCACGCCGGACATCATCGGCGGCAATTCCGGCAGCCCGGTCATCAACAAGAACGCCGAAGTGGTCGGCCTCATCTTCGACGGCAACATCGAGATGTTGCCGAACCGTTTCCTGTACACGGAGCGGGTCGCGCGCTCGGTGTGGGTGGACAGTCGTGCGATCATCGAGGCGCTGCGCAAGGTTTACGGGGCCGGGGCGCTCGCCGACGAGATGACCGGCAACTGATGACGCGCACTGCGCTTCAGGCGCGCATCAAGAACCTGGGTCAGCGCCGCCTTGCGGCGGCGCTGGCCTGGTCGCTGGTGGCCGGCTGTGCCATGAACCCGGCCACCGGGCAGAACGAGTTCAACCTGGTGTCCGAGAGCCAGGAGATCGCGATGGGGACGCAGGCGGCGCAGCAGGTGGCCGCCCAGATGGGTCCCTACCAGGACCCGGTCTGGCAGCCGTACGTCTCGAAACTGGGGTTGCAGCTGGCCGCCAAGTCGGAGCGGCCTCAGCTCCCCTGGCAGTTCACGGTGGTGGACGACCCGCAGGTCAACGCCTTCGCGCTGCCGGGTGGGTTCATCTACATCACACGCGGCATCCTCGCCAACATGAATTCGGAGGCGGAACTGGTCGGCGTACTCGGCCACGAAATCGGGCATGTCACCGCGCGTCACTCCGCCACCCAGATGAGCCGGGCCCAACTGGCGCAGCTGGGCCTTGGCCTCGGCGCCGTGCTTCGTCCCGAGCTGCAGCAGTACATGGGTGTGGCCGGCGCCGGGCTGCAGCTCCTCTTCCTCAAGTACACCCGCGACGACGAGCGCCAGGCCGACATGCTCGGCTTCCGGTACTCGCTGCGCTCGGGGTACGACCCGCACGCGATGCTCGACCTGTTCACCATGCTCGAGGGCGTGGAATCCGCCGGCGGGCAGGAGCGGCTTCCCGCCTGGGCAGTGACGCACCCGTACCCGGAAAACCGCCTGGCCGAGACGCAGCGCATGCTCGACAGCGCCAAGGTGAGCTCCACCGGGCTGATCTGGAACCGGGAGACGTACGTCCGCCAGCTCGACGGGATGGTGTACGGCGCCGACCCCCGCGAGGGGTACTTCGACGGCCAGGCGTTCTATCATCCGGAGCTGAAGTTCCAGCTTCTCTTTCCGGGCGGCTGGCGGACAAACAACGGATTTTCGGCGGTGACCGGCCTCGCGGAGAAGCAGGACGGGCTCCTGCAGCTCGAGCTGGGGAGCACCGATCCCATCGCCACCCAGCTGCAGACCTTCCTGGCCCAGAACGGGGTCACGCCGGGCAGCACCAGCGCGGCATCGATCAACGGGCTTCCCGCGGTCTCGGCACCCTTCAACGCGACCCTCGAGGACGGATCCCCCGTCCGCGGCCGGATCGCGATCCTCACCTACGGCGGCCGGAATTATCGCCTGATGGGGATCGCGAAGGAGGCACAGGCGGCTGCGTACGACCCGGTCATCCAGGGCTGGATCCGCAGTTTCCGTCCCCTCACCGACGCCGCGAGGCTGAACGTCAAGCCGGCCCGCATCCAGGTCGTGAAGCTCAGCGCGCCGATGACGGTGTCGGCGTTCAACGCGAAGTACCCTTCCACGGTGCCGGTCGAGCAGGTGGCGCTGCTCAACGGGGTCGCGGTGGACGGCAGCTTCCCGGCAGGCAAGCTCGTCAAGCGGGTGGTCAAGTAGGCGTGCGGGCCGCCTCGCGGTGAGCACCGCCGCGGTCCCGCGCCCCGCCTTCGGCGCCCTGCGGCACCGGAACTTCCGCCTCTTCATCGGGGGGCAGTTCGTCTCCCTGAGCGGCACCTGGATGCAGACCGTGGCGCAGGGATGGCTGGTCCTCCAGCTGACCCATTCCGCCTTCCAGGTCGGGCTCGTCACCACCGTCAACACCCTTCCGGTCCTGCTCTTCACCCTGTACGGCGGCGTGGTGGCCGACCGGGTCAACAAGCGGCGCTTCCTGCTCACCCTGCAGACGCTGATGCTGCTTGAGGCGCTCGCCCTGGCGCTGCTGACCGCGACCGGGCGCGTCACCGTGGGGTGGGTGATGGTCCTGGCGGCCGCGCAGGGACTGCTGGCGGCGTTCGAGATTCCGGCCCGGCAGTCGTTTCTCGTCGAGATGACCGGGCGCGAGGACCTGATGACCGCCATCGCGCTCAACTCGTCGGTCTTCAACGTGACGCGCGTCATTGGTCCCGCCATCGCTGGCGTGGTGATCGCCGCCATCGGCATCGCCGCCTGCTTCTTCGTCAACGCCGCCAGCTACCTGGCCGTCCTCTGGATGCTGGCCATCATGCGGCCGCCCTTCCTGGGAGCGAGCGAGGCACCGGCCGGCCGGTCGAGCTTCCGCGACGGCTGGCGCTACATCGCCGACACCGCGGAACCGCGCCTGCTGACGATGCTGACCATCACGTTCAGCGTCTTCGGGTTCTCCTTTGCCCCGATGCTGCCGGTGTACGCCTCCCAGGTGCTGGGCGCCGGTGCCACCGGCTACGGCATGCTCATGTCGGGCGTCGGGGTCGGCGCGGCCGCCGCGGCGCTGTTCGTGGCCGCCATGGGTCACCGGGTCCAGCAGGAAGGGCGGGTGTTCGTCTTCGCAACCCTCTTCGGCGCCGTGCTCGTCGTGACGAGCACGGTCGAGCATTTCGGTTCCGCGCTGGCCCTGCTCACCCTGGCGGGATGCGCCTGGGCGCTGACCAGCATCCTCACGAACACCCTGCTGCAGACCAAGGCCCCCGACCATCTGCGGGGCCGGGTCATGGGGTTCTATTCCTTCATGGTGGTCGGCATGTCACCGCTGGGCGCGCTGCAGGCCGGCTGGGTGTCGGAACACTTTGGCGTCCAGACGTCCCTCGCGGTGGGCGGCGCCGTCTGCGCGGTCGCGGCCCTGCTCGCCTGGCGGAGCACGCGCCGGCCGCCGGCACCGGCGGCGGCGCCGACTCCCTTCTGACGGAGCGTTGATGCTGATTACGATCTCTCGTGAGTTCGGGGCCGGCGGCTCGCTCGTCGCGGCACATGTTGCGCGCGCCCTCGGCTGGCGGCTCGTCGACAACGACTTCGTGGCACGGGTGGCCGCGCGCGCCGGCCTGCCGGAGGCCATGGTCGCCATGCGGGACGAGCGGGCACCCGGATTCAAGGAATGGCTGCTGCGCGCGCTGTCGCGCGCCGCGCCGGAACTGATCACGTCCCGGTCCCCCCTGCGGCCGGCGGAACTCGAGGAGGCGGCACTGGTCAAGGTGACGGAGAGTGTCGTGGCGGACCTGGCCACCGAGGGGCGGGTGATCCTGGTGGGGCGGGCGGCGCCGGCGGTGCTGGCGCGCAAGGAAGATGCGCTCCACGCGCGGCTCGTGGCCCCCCGCGCGGACAGGATCCGCGCGGTCATGGCCCGGCAGCGACTGGGGCCTGCAGACGCGGAACGGTTGATGGACGACACCGACGAGAATCGGCGGCGCTATCACCGCGAGTACTACGACCGCGACTGGGCCGACCCCACGCACTTCCACCTGGTGCTGAACACGGGTCTGCTGGGATATGACGGGGCGGGGGATGTCATCGTGGACCGGGCGCGGCGCCTGGGGTGGACCGCACCTGCCGTGGCCCCGACCGACTCAGGAAAGTGAGGGTGGAATGCGACGGCTGATCGGAATTGCGGTACTGGTGCTGTGCTCCGCCTGTGCGGCCGAACAGCCCCGCGCCGGTGGCGCCTCGACGGACAGCACGGCAGTGGCTCCGGTCAGGGACAGCACCGCGCCGGCGCCGGGGGCGAAGGAGAGTCCGATGGCGGACTCCGTGATGGCCCGGGACACCGCCCGGACGATGTAGGCGCGGCAGGGGAAGGTCAGGACGTCGCGTAGCGGCGCACCAGTGCGGCGATTCGCGCCTGATGTGCCACCGACGGTCGCCAGCCGAGTTCCGCCTCGGCGCGGGCCGAGGTGTACGGATTGCCGCCGCGCCAGAAGCGAACGGCGCCAGTGATGGTGCCCGGATAGAGGCCCGGACCCACCACGCGGAGCACCGACTGCACGCCGTGCGCGAGGGCGAGCGCGGCGGATTCCGGGAGGGGCACCGTCCTGATCCGCCGTCCGAGGCCCTCGGAGAGCGCCGCCACGAAGGCCCGCGGCGTGATGGTGCCGTCGTTGGTCACCTGGTAGATGCGGCTCGCGGCACGCGGGGTGTCGAGGGCCCGCACGGCCGCATCCGCCACGCTCTCCGCGTGGACGACGGCCATCGCCTGGTCGCCGGCACCGATGCGGGGCAGCCATCCCAACCGGGCCACCTTCGCCATCCTTGGCAGGAAGAGGCGGTCGCCCTCCCCGTACACGACACAGGGCCGGAGCATGACTGCCTCCAGCCCCACCGCCACCTCCGAGCGCACCATTTCCTCGGCGAGGCGCTTGCTGCGCGCGTAGAAGTCGTGCTCCTCGAGCGGCCCGAGGGGCGAGTGCTCGCTGCGGCTGCCCGGCAGTTCGTCGGCCGCCTGCCGTCCGTAGACGGCTACCGACGAGATATGCACCAGCCGCACCCCAAGGCGCCTCGCGGTGGCGGCGGCCAGGCGGGTTCCCTCGACGTTGACCTGGAAGAAGTTCTGCCACTGGGTGCGTGCGGCCACCAGCGCGGCCGAGTGGATGATCCCGTCGATGCCGCGGATCCCTTCCCAGGTGCGTGGATCCTCGACGGCACCGGGCAGAGGCGAGGCACCCAGCGCGGTCACCCGCCCGGCGGACTCCCGGCTGCGGGCCATGGCGACGACGGAGTCGCCGCGCGCCAGGAGCGCCTGGATCACGGGTTCGCCGACCAGGCCGGTTCCCCCCGTGACGAGTATCCTCACCCTTCGATATCCTCCGGCCCGAACGGCAGTTCCGTGACGACCGCGGGGGCGCCCCCGATCGAGACGCGATTCCCTGGCTGGACCTCGCGACGGAGCAGCGCGAGGCCGAGGGCGCGGTCCGGGAGCCTGAGGAGGGAGCCCACCCGGCCAACGGGCTTCTCACCGGCACGAACCTCGGAGTCGTCGGCCGGCGGTCCGATCCAGCGGAGCCCGTGCAGGACCCGGTTGGCGTGTCCGCGAAAGTGCAGCCGTGCCACCGTTTCCTGGCCGGTATAGCAGCCCTTGGTGTACGACACGCCGGCGTGTTCGTCGAACCGGACCTCCTGCGGGAGGGTGCGCTCGTCGATCTCCGCGCCAATGGCGGGCCAGCCCGCGAGGACGCGGGCCGCCTCTCCGTCGGCGTCATCCCCGGCCTTCATCCCTGCGACCCTGAGCAAGGCCACCGCGCCTTCGATTGCTTCACGCGGCCCGAGCAGGAGTCCCTCGAACGGTCCGGCGACCGGCCTGGCGACCAGGAATTCTCCTTCCGCGACCTCGCACCGTGAGACCATCCCCGCCTCCGGAAGGCGCCCCAGCGGGACCACCGGCCATCGTTCCGTGGCCGCGTCGCCGAGGAGGTGGATGACGACCACGGAGTCCGAGAGGTCGGCCGCGGTGGCCAGGCGCGGCGGGAGCGAGCGCCGGAGGATCTGCTCCACGGCGTCGCGCGCCTGCGGCGGGAACACCAGGTCCACCACGTCCCCGGTACGCAGGGCCCAGCCGTCCGTGATGATCATCCCCTTCGGGGTGAGGAGCGCGCCGTAGGTGACCGACGCCTCGCCGGGTTCGACGAGGTCGTTGGTCCAGAGCCCCTGGAGGCAGGTCAGCGCTCCGGATCCCGTGACACGAAAGACGGCGGCGGGGACGGCCGCGACGATGGCGCCGCCGCGCAGCCGGTGGAGCCGCTCGAAATCGGGGAGGGCGACGGTGATCATGCGTGAAACCTAGCGGGGCGCGGGATGCGGTGAATCGTAGACGCCGTTCAACTGGTAGGCCATGTCGAGCAATTCCACGGGGTGGACAACGCGCACGGCCAGTTCGTCGGCGACGAGGCCCGCGCCAATCTGCATGAGGCAGCCGGGGTTCCCGGTCGCGACCACCGACGGCACGGGGTCGGCGTCCCGGATGGCGGCGAGTTTCGTCTCGAGCACGTCGCGGGACAGTGAGGGCTCCAGCAGGGAGTAGATGCCGGCGCTCCCGCAGCATCGGTCGGCGCCTGGCAGTTCGCGGAACCGCAGGCCCTCGATGGCGTGCAGGACGGCCAGCGGGGCCGCGTGCACGCCCTGCGCGTGCTGCAGGTGGCAGGGGGCGTCGTAGGCGACGTCCATCGAGAGCGGGCCAGCGGGGCGGGGGCCCCTGGCCGCCAGCAGCTCCGTCACATCCATCACGCGCGCCGAGAAGGCCGCGGCGTCCCCGGTGCCGAGGAGCTGCCCGTATTCCTTGAGCAGCGCGCCACAGCCAGCGCTGTCGACGGCGATGAAATCCGCGGTGTCCCCGAAGGCCGCGAGATTGCGGCGCGCGAGCCGTACCGCGCCCTCGTGATCGCCGGCATGCTCGTGCAGCGCGCCACAGCATTCCTGAGCCCGGACCTCGATCACCCGATAGCCGTTGGCCTGGAGTGTCCGCCGCGCGGCGTTGTGCACATGCGTGAAGAGCGTGTCCATCACGCAGCCGGTGAAGAGGACGACAGACGGGCCTTCGCCCGGGCGGGGCAGCGGGGCAGTGGGGCTGCGGGGTGGCGGGGCGGTGGCGGCGAGCATGCCCATCGAAAAGGAGAGGCGGCCGTTCCCGGCGAAGGCGCGGGGGATGCCGGTGGAGCGGAACCACCGTGCCATGGTGAGCAGCGGGCGCCAGAGCAGCGGCGTGGAGAAGATGCGGAGGATGATCCGCGCGGTCCACGGGAGGCCCCGGGCTTCAACGAGTTGTTCCCGCGCGGCGGCGAGCCCGGCGCCGTACGCGACGCCGGAGGGACAGGCCGGCTCGCAGCCACGGCAGCCGAGGCAGCGGTCGAGGTGGTGGCCGAGCGAGGGGTCGGTCGGCGCAAGGGCGCCGGAGGCGAGGGCGCGCATCAGGACGATGCGTCCCCGCGGGCTGTCGTTTTCGTCGCCCGTGGCGAGATAGGTGGGACAGGCCGGCAGGCAGAATCCGCAGTGCACGCACGGCGCGAGCGGTGCCAGGATGCCGGCGGCGCCCTCGGAGCTCACGCGTCGGCCTCGTCCATCGCGACGACGAGTCGACCGCCGGGGTCGAAGATCTCGCGCAGCTGCGCGACCAGGGGCCCGACACCTTCGCGGTATGCGCCGAAGTGCCCGACCACCTGGCGCAGGGGCCACGGTGCGCGCTCGAGGGTGAGCGGGACCTCACGCTCCGCCGCGAGTCGCCTGAGGGTGCGCAGCGCGTCGGCCGTGGCGTCGCCCGCCCAGCGCATTCCGCCCTGCGAGGCGCCCGCCCAGATGAGCCCTTCGTCGAGATGCTGGCCCACGAGATCCAGGAGTTCGTCGAGGCCGGGGGCGAGGACACCGAGGCGGATCGTCATCCCCGCGCCGCTGCCCGCGTGGGTCACCAGGTGCCAGAAGGCGTGGGCGCCGTCGGCGTCCAGGCGGCTCCAGGCGAGATCGGCGACGTCGAGGATCCGCGCGATGTCCCCCGCGACGCCGCCCTCGGAGCCGAGGCACCGCGCGGCCAGGATCCAGTCCGAATCGGCGGCGACGGCTGGGGAGAGCAGTTCCAGGGCCTGCGGCTGGACGCCCGCGTCGGCCAGGTCACGCGCCGCGCTGGTCAGGTGGTCGCGTGGCGCACGGGCCACGAGCGTGACGTCTGCGGTCGGGAGGGCGCGGAGTCGGAGGTGGAGCGTCGTGAGCACGCCGAAGGCGCCGAACCCGCCGACCTGCAGCTTGGTGAGGTCGTAGCCCGCCACGTTCTTGACGACGGTGCCGCCCGGGCGGACGACTCGTCCGTCGCCGGTGACGGCGGTGCAGCCGAGAATGTGATCACGCACGGGGCCAAAGCCGGCCCGGAGCGCACCGCCGGTCGCGGTGGCGACGACCGACCCGACGGTGCGCTCCGGGCGACCGGGGAAGTCGATCGCGAGCCACATCCCCTCGGCCGCCAGGCGCCGCTGCAGGACGTCCATCGACACGCCGGCCTCGACGGTCGCGACGAGGTCCGCGGGCTGAACCGTCACGAGGCGGTCGAGCCCGCGCGTGGTGAGGGCGAGATCGGCGGGGGCGTCGGCCGGGACCCAGCTTCCATGCCCTTCCAGCCGGACGCGCCACGCCGATGCCTCGGCCAGCCGGAGCGTGGCGGCCACGGCGTCGGTGGAATCGGGCACCGCGCGCGGAACACCGTCGGGATCGCGGCTGACCGCGGCGGCGCCAAGGAGGTTCCGCAGGCGATCGAGAACATCGTGGCTCATACGGTGCCTCCCCGGCGCCACTCGCGGCAGGCGTGATAGGGAATGACCTTGCCGGGGTTGGCCCTCGCACCCGGATCGAAGGCGTGCCGCACCGCCCGCATGGCCCCGAGCGTGTCCGCGTCGAAGGCGTCGGGCATGTAGGCCAGCTTGTCGGAGCCGACGCCATGTTCGCCGGTGATGCTGCCGCCGACGGCCAGGCAGGCGTGCATGATGTCGTGGTTGGCGGCACGGACCCGGGCGACCATGCCGGGGTCGCGGCCGTCGAAGCTGATGTTCGGATGGAGATTGCCGTCGCCGGCGTGGAACACGTTTGCGACGGCGAGCCGGTAGTGTGCCGCGATGGCCGCCACCCGGTCGAGAATGTCGGGGAGCGCGCTCCGCGGCACCACGGCGTCCTGGACCGCGAGGTCGGGGGAGATCCGCCCCATGGCCCCGAACGCCTTCTTCCGTCCCTGCCAGAGCTTCGCGCGTTCGGCGGCGGTCGATGCGGTGCGGATCTCGGTGGCCTGGTGTGACCGGAGCAATGCATCCACCTCCCCCGCCTCGGCGGCCACGGCTTCCGCGGTCCCGTCCAGCTCGACCAGGAGGACGGCCGCGGCCTCCACCGGGTACCCCGCGGCGTAGATGGAGGCCTCCACGGCGCGCACGCAGGCCTGGTCCATCATCTCCATCGCGGCAGGGACGATGCCGCCGGCGATGATGGCGCTCACCGCTTCGCTGGCGGCGCGGATGGACGGAAAGGCCGCCAGCAGGGTGCGGACGGCGGCGGGCAGGGGCTCGAGCCGGAGGGTGATCTCGGTCGCGATCCCGAACATCCCCTCGCTCCCCACGAACAACCCGACCAGGTCAGGACCCCAGGCGTCGCCGCTGCTGGATCCGATGCGCACCAGGTCGGCGTTCGGCAGGAGGATCTCGAGCGCCGCGACATGGTTGGTCGTGACGCCGTACTTCAGGCAGTGCGGCCCGCCGGCATTCTCCGCGACGTTGCCGCCGAGGGTGCACGCGCTCTGGCTGGACGGGTCGGGGGCGTAGTGCAGTCCGTGCGGCAGGGCCGCCTCCGAAAGGCGCGCGTTGACCACGCCGGGCTCCACCACGGCCCGCCGGCGCTCCGGGTCGAGCCGCAGGATGCGGTTGAGGCGGGTCAGGACGACGAGCACCGCATCGTTACCCGCGAGGGCCCCGCCGGAGAGCCCGGTACCCGCCCCGCGCGCCACGAAGGGCACGCTGGCGAGGTGGAGCAGGCGGATGACCTCGATGAGTTCCTGTCGGGTGCCCGGGAGGACGGCGAGGGCGGGGCGCGAGGCGTGGGTAGGGAGGCCGTCCGCCTCGTACACGGTGAGTTCGGCGGGACGGGCACGGACCCATCGGGGTCCGACGATGCGGCCCAGTTCGGCGGCGAGCGCCTCGCTCACTGCGCGATGGCGATGTCGGGGTGGGGCCCGCCCTTCCCGTTGGACCGGGCGCGGGAGTGGACCCTCGCGCGCGCCGCAGCCTCGGCGGCGAGCGGCGGGAGGAGCTCCAGCAGCAGCGCGATCCGCTCGGACGCGGTGCGCAGCTCGAGCAGCCTTCGCTTGATCTCGAACTCGAAATCCACCGCCGCCGCGACCTGGAAGGAGAGCGCTTCGGCCTGCTCAGCCCACGGGGCGTGCTCACCGCTTCCCCCAAGGGTCTCCATCGCGCCGAGATAGGTCGTCGCGACCTCCCGGAGCGCGGTCAGCGCCTCGGCCGGCACCTCGGGCCCGGCGAGATCCTCGAAGGTGTCCACGAGACCGATGAGGTAGGGCGTCTCGGCCGCCAGCGTCTGGCGGAGGAGGAACCGCCGCTCGCCCACGACGACGATGTTGCTGCGGCCGTCGGGCAGCTGGTGCGACGCGCGGATGCGCGCGATGCACCCGACCGTGCCGGAGCGGGGTGTGCTGCCATCGCGCGTGGGGGGAAGAAGCCCGAATCGCTCGTCGGCTGCGAGGCAGTCGGCGAGCATGGTGCGGTACCTGGGCTCAAAGATGTGGAGCGGGAGGGGGGTCCCGGGGAACAGCACCACTTCGAGCGGGAAGAGCGGGAGCCGGGATGGCATGCAGGAATCTAGCGTGGTCCCCGGCCCCTTCGCTGCTGCCGGGTCCCGGCTAGGCGGCGCCCCACATCCCGTTGAGCCCCTTCACGTCCGGGGCCTGGCGGAGTTTCTCGAACGCGCGCTCGCGAATCTGGCGAATCCGCTCCCGGGTGACGCCGAGCAGCTCGCCGATGCGCTCGAGGGTCATCGCGTCGGAGCCTTCCTCGAGCCCGTAATAGAGATAGAGGATCTTGCGTTCGCGGGGGGTGAGGTACTGGTCAAAGAGGCGGTCGATGAACTCGCGGGTGAGCCGGGCGTCGGTCTGCTCTTCGATGTCGGTGCTGCCGGTGCCGGGGAACCGATCGCCGAAGGTGCTCGACCCCCGGTCCGTCCGCTCCACGGGGGCGTCGAGCGACATCTCCCCGCTGCTCATCCGGCGCGCCAGCCGCACATTCTCCACCGTCTCGTTCAGGGCGGTGGCCACTTCCCGGTCCGTCGGCTCCCGTCCCATCTCCTGCGCCAGGAAGCTCTCCGCCCGGGACATCTTGATCAGGGCCGAGTTCTGGTTGAGGGGAATGCGGACGCTGCGGGTCTGTTCGGCGAGGGCCTTGAGCACGGCCTGACGCACCCACCAGACGGCGTAGGAGATGAACTTGACGCCGTGATCGGGATCGAACTTCCGCACTGCCTTCAGCAACCCCTCGTTCCCGATCGCGACCAGTTCCGAGAGATCGAGCCCGTGCCCCTGGTACTTCTTCACGTAGGAGATCACGAACCGCAGGTTGGCGGTCACCAGCCGCTCCGCCGCCTTGGCGTCCCCGGACTGGGCCAGCCGGGCGAGGCGCTTCTCCTCGGCGGGGTCCGAAATCATGGGGAGCTTCTGGATGTCATGGAGGTATTGGTCGAATGCCCCGGTCGGTACGGCGCGGAAGAGGGCTTTGGGCTTGGTGGCACTACCGTGAGCCATGGCGATCCCCGTGGGTCGTGGCACGAGCAGGAAACGGCGAGTTGTTGTTGGAGCCGACGGCGGGCGGCGAGCCATCAGGTGTGCGAATATAGGACACGACAAGAAACTGGTCAAGCAAATTTTTCTTTCCACATCACAAAATTGCACCCTGTAACGACTTGGAAGATCCATCCACTTTGGCTGTATCATACTTGCCAACAGAGGTGGATAAAATTCTGTAAGTAGCTGAATGGCAGCTACTTACGAATCAACACGAAATCGCCGATGTGTGGATGGCGTTGAGGTTAGGCGGCGCCGGTCGCGCGGAGGGCGTGCACAATCGCGTGCGTGTCCCGCACGGGAATGGTCCACTGCGTTCCGTCGCGTGCCATGGTGCCGATGTCGTGCGGGAGGGAGAAGCGGAGCTCATTCTTCGAGCGCTTCTTGTCGAGGCGCATCGCCTCGAAGAGCTCGACGGCGTCGATCTCGACGGGGAGCCGAGTCGGAAGGGAGAGCCGTCGCAGACCGGTGGTCACGCGTTCGGCCAGGCCGGGGACGGCGACGCCGATGGCCTCGGCCAGGTGGGCCTCGGCCACCAGTCCCATGGCCACGGCGTCGCCGTGGGAAACGGTGAAGCTCGAGGAGTGCTCGACGGCGTGCGCAACGGTGTGCCCCGCGTTCAGCGTCGCGCGACGCCCGGCCTCACGCTCGTCCTCCATCACCACGGCCGCCTTCAATTCGACGCTGCGCGCGATGAACCTGGTGAGCGTCTCCGGATCCCTTGCCTGCAGCAGGTCCGCGTGCGTCCCCAGGTCGGTCCAGTAGACCTCGTCGGCGATGAGGCCGTGCTTCGCCATCTCGGCAAGCCCGCAGCGCAGGTGCCGCGGGGGGAGCGAGTGCAGCAGCAGGGGATCGGCGAGCACGGCGGCGGGGTGGTGAAATGCGCCGACCAGGTTCTTCCCCAGCACCGTGTCGACCCCGGTCTTCCCGCCGATCGAGGAGTCCACCATGGCGAGGAGCGTGGTGGGGACCTGGAGGAAGGGGATGCCGCGCGCATAGGTGGCGGCCACGAACCCGGCGAGGTCGCCGACCATGCCGCCGCCGAGCGCCACGATGGCGGCATTGCGGGTCAGCCCGGCCGAGAAGAGGGCGTCGGTCAGCGCTTCCCAGCGGGCGCGCGTCTTGGACGATTCGCCGGGCGGGACCGAAAGGGTCAGCGCCCAGGGACCCGTGGCGAGGCGATCGGCCAGCAGGGCGCCGACGGTCTCGTCGGTGATGACCGCCACCGGGCGCCCGGGCCAGAGCGACGCGACCCGCGCGGGGAGTTGGTCCAGCACTCCGGGGCGGACCGTCACGGTGTACTCGCCGAGGGCGTGGGCGACCCGGAAGTCGGGCACGGCTACCAGGTCTTGTCGGCCACGCCGGCCCGATGGTTGGCGAGGCGTGCCAGGGTGAAGAGGAGGTCGGAGAGGCGGTTGAGGTAGGTGATCAGGAGCGGGGGGACGGTCGCGCTGTGCGAGAGGTGGACGACGCTCCGCTCCGCACGCCGGCAGACGGTGCGGGCATGATGGAGGGCGGCGGCCTGCGCGGTGCCGGCCGGGAGGACGAAGGCGCGCAGCGGCGGCAACTCGGTGTCCGCGGCATCCATCGCCGCCTCGAATTCGCCGATACGCGTTGCCGGGAGCTCCGCCTTTGCCAGCGCCGCCTCGACCTTGGCGGGATCGGGGGTGGCCAGGTATCCGCCGATACTGAACAGGTCGCTCTGCACCGTTTCGAGGAGCGGGTCGAAGGTGGCGTCGGGCGCGGCGGCCCGCGCCACGCCGAGGACCGCGTTCAGCTCGTCCACGTCGCCGTAGGCCGACACGCGCTCGTGGTCCTTCGGCACGCGGCCGCCTCCGAAGAGGCCGGTTTCGCCCTGGTCGCCTGTCCGTGTGTAGATCTTCATGTTCCCTGTCTCGCGCGACGGATGACGGCGAGCATCTCGCCGGTATCGGTGATCTTTTCCCGCGGAGCCCCGCGAACGGCGCCAGCCGCGCACTCGTGCGCATCGAGTGCCTGCCAGTCGCCCCACCGCACCACCTCTACCCCGCGAGCCTCGAGGAGTGCCAGGATGGCGCCGCGGTCGGTCACGGCCGGTTCCACGAGCGCACCGGCGTCGGCGTCCTCGAGCAGGCTGCCGACCGTCTCCACCGCATCAGGCTTGTTGGTGCCGATGATGCCGCTCGGCCCCCGCTTGATCCAGCCCGCCACGTAGAAGCCCGGCACCTCGGCACCCTCGGCGGCGGCGAGCACCCGCCCCAGCCGGTTGGGAATCACGGCGCGGCGCTCGTCGAACGGGACCCCCGACACCGGGAGCGCTCGATAGCCGACCGAGCGGAAGACGAGGCCCGCCGGGAGGGAGGTCTCCGCGCCTGTGGCCACGGCCTGCACCCCGCGCGGTCCCGCCTCGAGGCGGTTGGCGCCGACGATCACCCGCTCGACCCGCCCGTCACCCTCGATGCGGAGCGGCGAGGTCAGGAAGCGGAGTTCAATGCGGCGGGGCCGGCCCTCGACGCCGCGCTCCAGGAAGCCGCGGAGGGTCTTGAGGTTCTTCTCCGCCTCGCGGTCGGGCGATGCGGCAAGGGCAGCGACCGTCGCCGGATCCAGCTCGAGGTCCTCGGGGCGGACCACTACATCGGCCAGGGGCAGTTCCCCGAGTTCCTTCAGCTCCGGATTGGTGAATGCCGCCTGGGCAGGTCCCCGGCGGCCGAGGAGATGGATCGTCCGCACCTTGCTGGCGCGCAGAGCCGCCAGGGCGGAGGCGGTGATGTCGGTCTTCGCGAGGTCGTCGGGATCGCTCGCAAGGATGCGGGTCACGTCCATCGCCACGTTCCCGACGCCGACGACCACCGCGGCTTCGTGCGTCAGGTCGAAGCGGCGGTTCTGGAAGTCGGGATGCCCGTTGTACCATCCGACGAACTCGGTGGCGGTGTGGCTGCCCGGCAAGTCCTCGCCCGGGATGTCGAGGGTACGGTCCGATTCCGCACCCACGGACCAGACCACGGCGTGGTAGTGCCGGCGGAGCTCGTCGGCCGAGACATCCCGCCCGGCGGTCACGTTGCCGAAGAAGCGAAACGCGGGGTGGGCGGCCACCTTCTCGTACACCCGGGTGACGGACTTGATCTTCGGGTGGTCCGGGGCGACGCCACCCCGCACCAGCCCGTACGGCGTCGGCAGCCGGTCAAAGAGGTCGACCTCGACCTGGCGGTCCTGCTTCAGCAGGTGGTCCGCGGCGTAGAACCCTGATGGTCCGGCGCCGATGATGGCGACGCGGAGCGGCCCGGCCGTCACGCTACTTCTTCCCCAACTGCACCACGAGGCTGTCGATCGCCGGGATCATCACCCGGCTGCCCAACGTGTGGTTGTTCGTCTCCACCGAGAAGATCAGCGTGCGCCCGGGCTGCTCGATGTAGCCCGACAGCGTGTTGACCCGGCTGATGCTGCCGGTCTTTGCGTGCACCTGGCCCTCGAGCGGCGTGCCGACGAACCGTGACTTGAGCGAGCCCCGCTGCCCCGACTGCGGGAGCCCCGCCGCAAACGACGCGAAGTGCGGGTGCACGCGCATCCAGGCGAGCAAGGTGGCAAAGGCACGCGGCGACACGAGGTTGGAGCTCGAGAGCCCGGAGCCGTCGCGCAGGGAGAACTGAAGCGAGTCCACCCGCATCGAGTCGATCAGGAACCGCCGTTCGACCTCCAGTCCCCCCTTCCACGACCCGCCATCCCCGAACTGCCGCCCGAGCTGCTTGAGGAGCATCTCGGCGTACCAGTTCTGGCTGGTGTTCAAGATCGGGAAGATCCAGTCCTTGAGCGGCCGCGACGCAGCCTCGGCGAGCGGGGCGCCCTGCCGTGCGGCCTGGAACGCGGTGGAATCCCGCGTGGAGCGTGTGGTGCCGAGGATGGCGATGCCGCTGTCCGCCAGCACGCTGCGGAAGGCCCAGGCCGTGTAGAGGTCGGGGTCGGGAAGGGCGAAGTATTCCTTCCCGCCGCGGGAGCTGAGCGCGACGTCGCCCTCGGCCCAGACGCGCATCGTGCCCGGCTCACGGAAGAAGTCGATGGTGGTCGGCTGGCCCGCGGGCACGGTCCGGGTCCGGTTCTCGAACGCGACGGTACCGAAGTCCGGCGTGAAGGTGATAGTGGCCGGCGCACCGACGGACGGGCCGGGGGCGTACGTGAAGTCGATGCTGTTGTCGTTGAAGCCGAGACCGGACACGGGGGCGGCGTACCACCAGTTGAGGTCGTACACCTCCCAGTCGCCGTTGACGATTTCGCCGTCGAACCAGCTCCCGTCGCCGATGAGGTCGCCCTGGACCGTGGTGACGCCCCGGGCCCGCAGCTGCCCCGCGAGGTCGCGGAGGCGGGCAAAGGCGTCGGTATCGCAGGCGCCAGGCGCGGTGGTGTCCACCGCGTAGCAGCGCACCGCCATGGTCGGGTCGCCGCGGCCGTAGAGGACCAGGTCACCCTCGACGACGCCATCCCGGACCGGCCCGTCGGCGTAGACGCTGGTCGAAACGGTCCAGTCGGGCGGGAAGAGCGCCGCCGCCACCGAGCTCACCACGAGCTTGGTGTTGCTGGCCGGGATGAACATCCGGTCCGCATTCTGGCCGTACAGCACCTTGCCGGTGGGACCCACCAGGATCACGCCCCAGAGGTTGTGCTCGAGGGGAGGCGCCGCGAGGCGTGTGTTGATGCGCTTCTGGAGCGCCTGCGCGCCGGCGGGACCCGCCCCGATGAGGGCGGCAAGTGCCACAAGCATGCACGCGCGCCGAATGGCGTCAGTCATAGGAGATCCTGGGGTCGGCCTTGGCATAGACGAGGTCGGTGACGAGGTTGACGAGGACGAACACCACACTGAGAAAGAGAATACTTCCCTGGACGGCGGGGAGGTCCCGCTTGCTGATGGCGGTGAGAACGTATCGCCCCACCCCGGGCCATGAGAAGATGGTCTCCGTCAAGATAGAGCCGGTCAGGTAGCTGCCGAAATCGAGGCCGATGACCGTGATGACGGGAAGCAGCGCGTTCCGCAGGCCGTGGCGGAGCACCACGCGCGCCTCCCCCAGGCCGATGGCCCGCGCCGAGCGGATATAGTCGGCCTGCAGCACCTCCTGCATGGCGGCGCGCGTCATCCGCGCGATGACCGCCACCGAGCGCATGCCCAGGGTGAGGGCGGGGAGGACCAGGAACGCGAGGCCGCCCGAGCCCGAGGGCGGGAGCCAGTGCAGCTGCACCGCGAAGATCAGGATCAGGAGCAGGCCGACCCAGTACACCGGGAAGGAGACGCCGAGGTAGGCGCCGAGGGTCATGATCCGGTCGAACCAGCTGCCGGGGCGCCAGGCGCCGAAGATCCCGACGACCAGGCCGGTGCTCACGGCAAAGAGCATGGCGGCCAGGGCGAGCCGAAGCGTGTACGGGAAGCGGTGAAGCAGTTCACCGAGAATCGGGCGGCCGGTGATGTAGCTCTTGCCGAGGTCGCCCCTGAGGATACCGGCGGTGTACAGGACGAACCGCTTGGGGAGCGGATCGTCGAGGTGCAACTCGGAGCGGAGCCGGACCATCGTGGCGGAGTCCGCCCGTTCCCCCACCATGGCCTGCACCGGGTCGCCCGGGGCCACGTGGAGGAGCAGGAAGGCCACCACCAGCACGCCGAAGAGTGTCGGGAGCACCACCAGCAGGCGCCAGGCGAGGAAACGGGTCACCGGACCCGCTCCACGTTCCGCCAGCGCTGCCCGTTGAAGATCGCCGGGATTTCCCAGCCGGTCACATCCGCGCGCTCGGCCCAGAGGTCCACCGGAAACCAGAGGAAGATCCAGGGGGCCGCCTCGAAGATCCGCTGGTCGATGGCCCGGCTGAGGCTGTCCTTCAGCTCCAGGTCGGGCGTTCCCCGCGCCAGCATGATCATCCGGTCGGTCTCCGGGTCGGCATAGAAGGCCCGGTTGCCGCCACTGCCGGCGTTCTTCGAATAGAACGTCGGATAGTTGAAGCTTTCCGGGTCGGGGTAGTCGGCATACCAGTCGGTGAGGAAGAGGTCGGCCTCGCCCTTCGACGAGGCGGCCCGCGCGCTCGACGCGTCGCGTTCAACGATCTCGACGGTCACCCCCGCCAGCGCCAGGCTCTGCTGGATGGCCTGCGCGATGCGCGCGAGTTCGGCGCGCTGCGTGCGCCAGAGCTTCAGGGTAATGCCATCGGGGTACCCCGCCTCGGCGAGGAGCGCGCGCGCCGCCGCGGGGTCGTAGGCGTAGGGCGCACGGGAGCTGTCGTAGCCCTCGAGCCCGGGCGGAATCGCCCCGGCGGCCCGGACGCCGCGCCCGGCCATGATGGTCCGGAGCATCGTCCCGGCGTCCACCCCCAGGTTCAGCGCCCGCCGCACCCGGACGTCCTGCAACGGACCGCGCCGGGTGTTGATGGCCACGTACAGCGCCCGCAGGGCCGGACGCCGCTGCAATTCCGCGCCGTGTTCCTTCTCCCAGCGGGTCGTCTCGCTGAAGGGCACTTCCACGACGGCCAGTTGCCCGAACTCGAACTCCGCGGCCTGCGTGAGCGGCTCGGGAATGATTCGGACCCGGAGCGTGTCGGACCGGGGCCGCCCGCCCCAGTACTCCTCATTCGCAGCAAGCAGCAGGGCGTCGTCGTGCGACCACTCGACGAAGCGCCACGGACCGCTCCCGACGGGGCGCTCGCTGAAGTCGGGCCCGATCGATTCGGGTACGATCGCGGAGGCGGGCATCGCCAGCAGCTTCGGGAAGACGTTGAGCGGCTCCTCGAGGGTCACGACGAGGGTGGAGTCGTCGGGGACGGCGATGCCCTCGATGTCCGCGGCACTGCCGGCCGCGAAGGCGGCGGCGCCCCGGATCGGCGTGAGGGTCCAGGTCCGGGATCCCTTGGAGGCCAGCGAGAGCACGCGCCGGAACGAGGCCCGGACCGTCCGGGCCGAGATCGGTGTCCCGTCGTGGAAGCGGGCGTCGGTCCGGAGGTGAAAGGTGTAGACCGCGCCGCTGGAGTCCGCTTCCCAGCGGGTAGCGATGCCGGGGACCAGGCGCCCGGCGGCGTCGAACTGGGTCACATTGTCGAAGAGCATGGCGAGCATTTCGCCACTTGGCACGTCGGTCGAGAAGGCCGGGTCCAGCGACCGGGGATCGGCGGTGAAGTAGTACGTGATCGAACGGGGTCCCCCCTCACCGCCACAGGCGGTCAGGACCAGCACGGCGGCGAGCAGGAGGCGCGTCATTGGCAGGTGGCCAAGCCGGGTTGGAGACGGGTGGTCCGCACACCGGAAGGAGGGGGGAGCGGGGGGCTCCACCGCTGTGGCGTAAGGTGAAGAAACTAGGCATCTTACAGCATGCCGTCAATCATGAGCGCCCCCGTCCCCGAGGGGGACGCCGCGTGAGCGTGCCGCGAGGCGCTCTCCTCGTTGTGGTTGCCACACTGCTGGCCGTCGCGCCGCTCCGCGCGCAGGACGAGCCGTTGATCGTGCGCGGGCTGTCCTTCAAGGGCAACCACGCCCTCGACGCCCTGCAGTTGTCGGCCGCCATCTCGACGACGAACTCCTCGTGGTTCGCGCGTGCGGGACTGGTACGGTGGATCGGCCTCGGGGAGAAGCGGACCTTCGACCAGGTCGAGTTCGACCGCGACGTCCTCCGGATCACGCTGCTCTACCGGAAGAGCGGCTACATGAACGCGACGGTGGACACGGTGGTGCGCCGGACCGACAAGGACATCTACATCACCTTCCTCATCGACGAGGGACCGCCGGTCATTCTCGATTCGCTCGCGGTCCTCGGGCTCGACTCCGTGGCCAAGCCCGCGCTCGTCGTCCGCGACCTGCCGCTGCGCGCGGGCGATCCCTTCAGCCGCATCCTCCTCGACGCGACGTCCGACACCCTGGTCCGCCGGCTGCGGGACCGGGGCTATCCGGACGCGATCGCCTTCCAGAGCTTCGAGCGGGACAAGACCGACCTGACCGCGAACGCGGCCGTCGACCTGCAGACCGGGCCGCTCTCCGACGTGAGCGGCATCGGGATCACGGGCACGAAGCGGGTGTCGCCGGACGTCGTGCGCTCGCTGCTCGCCACCCGGCCGGGGCAGCTGTTCTCGCAGGAGGACCTGTACCGAAGCCAGCGCAACCTTTACCGCTCCGAGCTCTTCAGCTTCGCCGCCGTCGGAATCGACAGCGCGGCCTACGATCCGGCCTCCGATTCGGTCCCGCTCACGGTCCGGGTGGCGGAGAGCAAGCCGCGTCGGGCGCGGGGGAGCGTCGGGTACGCGACAGATGACTGCTTCCGGATCGGGGCCGGCATCACGTTCCGGAACTTCGCCGGCGGCGGGCGCGTCCTCGACCTGAGCGGCCGCTTGTCGAAGATCGGCGTCGGCTCCCCGACGGACTGGGGGATGCAGGACGGTTTCCTCTGCTCCCAGCTGAAGCCGGACACCCTCGGCTCGAGCGAAGTGAACTACAGCCTGGCCGTGTCCCTCCGCCGGCCCGCGTTCCTCTCGCCCCACAACACCCTGTCGACCACCCTCTTCGCCGACCGGCGCTCCGACTACCTCGTGTACCTGCGCCAGGAGATCGGCGCGGGAGTGAGCCTCAACCGCGAGACCCTCCGCCAGGCGAAGCTCTCGCTGACCTACTCCTACACCTACGGCAACACCCAGGCGAGCCCCGCGAGCTTCTGCGTGTCGCTCCTGGTCTGCAGCGCCGATGACATCGCGCAGCTGAGCTCGAACCAGGGCCTCGGCGCGCTGAGCGCGTCGGCCACCTTCCCCTCGGTGAACAATCCCCTCGACCCGACCCGGGGGCATCGCACGACCGTCCAGGCGACGGTGAGCGCGCAGCTCCTGGGCTCCAGCGAAACACAGCAATTTCTCCAGCTGGTGGCCAACCGCGCCTGGTACCGGACGCTGTCCCGCCAGGCGGTGCTGAGCTTCCGGCTGCGCGCGGGGGCGATGTGGGCGCCGCTCACGTCGTTCAACGGGGCGGAGAAGAGCAACTACATCCCGCCCGCCAACCGGTTCTATGCCGGCGGTCCCAACGACGTCCGCGGCTACCAGCTCAACGGACTCGGACCGATCAACTACCTGATCGTCAACGACTCGGTCACGATCGACACCAGCAACCCGGGCAACACCCCGATCCCCGATGGCCAGGTCAGCTACTCGCCGATCGGTGGCAACATGCTGGGCGTCGGCAACGTCGAACTGCGGCTTCCCTCCCCGATCCTGGGCCGGGTGTTTCGCTGGGTGATGTTCGTCGACGCCGGGATGCTCTGGGACCGGTACCAGAACACGCCGGAGCTTCGCGTCACCCCCGGCGTCGGCCTGCGGCTCGTGACGCCGCTCGGGCCGGTGCGGCTTGATGTCGGGTACAACGGGTACGCGCAGCAGCCGGGCGCCCTCTACCTGAGCCAGAACGATGCGGTCGTCCGGATCCGTGACAGCTACACGCCCTCCGGCAATCCGGACCGGTTCGTGTTCCACTTCGCCATCGGGCAGCCGTTCTGATGCGCCGCCGCCTCGCGCACATCGTATTCGTGACCGGGGTCGGGACGGTCGCGCTGGTGGTGGGCCTGCTCGCCGCGCTGACCGTGGCGCCGCCGGGCCGCCGGCTGCTGGCGCGGACCGTCACCGAGCTGTCGGACCGGATCTTCCGCGGCCACCTCTCCATCGGCGAGGTGTCGGGAAACTTCCTGACCCGGCTCTCGCTGCGCGGAGTGGTCCTCACGGACAGCAGTGGCGCGGTCGTCGCGGAGTTCCCGCGGCTGGATATCAGCTACCAGCTCCCGAACCTCCTGGCGGGACGGTTCGACTTCGCCTCGCTGCGCGCGGAATCGCCGGTCATCGACCTCGTCCGCCGTCGCAACGGCCGGATGAACTACGAGGAAGTGCTGCATCTCGGCGAGGGGACCGGCGGGGGGCGGCCGCCATTGATCGAGTTCCACAACCTCGAAATCCACGGGGGCACCCTCACCCTCCGCCTGCCCTGGAACCCGCCGTCCCGACTCCCGGCCGGCGCGCGGGATTCCGTCCTGGCCGCGGAGCGCGCCTTCCCGGGACGCGTCATCGTGGAGGGCGACGAAGGGCTGGAGCAGGTCCGCCGGATCGACAGCCTGGACCTCAGGCTCGCGCGGCTCACGGTCAGCACCCCGAACCGCGACCCACTGTCAATGGTGATCGACACGCTCGGGGCCAGGGTGAGCGATCCCAGGGTTCGGGTGCAGCAGGCGCGGGGCCTGGCCCGGGTGCACAAGGACAGCCTGATCTTCGAGATCACACGGGGCGCCCTGCCGGGTTCGCGCTTCCAGGGGGCCGGCGTCGTGACCTTCCCCGAGGGGCCGCTGCTCCTCGACTTCGGCATGCGGTTCAGCGCGCTCGACCTGGTGGACCTGCGCTGGATCTCCCCCGACTTCCCGGCGCTCCATGGCCGGGCCGATGTCGTCGGCAAGTCACAGGACGCGGACCGGGCCACCTTCGACCTGACGAACCTCCACCTCGAGAACGACACGACCCGCATCGACGGCCAGCTGGTGGTGCTCACCGACGTGCGGCGCGGTCTCGGCGTCCGGGACATGGACCTTGCGATCGAGCGCCTCGACCTCGAGGCCGCGCGGCCCTATCTCGACACGCTGCCGCTTCGGGGGAGCCTCACGGGGCGGGTGGCCGGCACCGGGCTGCTCTCGAATCTCCAGCTGTCGCTCGACGTGCAGGTCACGGACATCGGCGTACCCGGTGGCGCCACCAGCAGCTTCGCGGGCGAAGGCCGCATCCTCACCGGCAACGCCGACGGGCTGACGTTCCGGAACTTTGCCCTCGCGTCCTCCGACGTCGACCTGCGGACCGTTCAGCTCATGACGCCGACCGTCACGCTGGAAGGACGGGCCCGGCTGGCCGGCACGCTCGACGGTCCCTGGAGAAACGTCCTCTTTACCGGCAGCATGTGGCACCAGGACGGGGAACGCCCCGTGAGCATCGTCGACGGGTGGGTGCGCCTCGACACCCGCACGCTGGTGACCGCGTTCGACGGCGACCTCCGGCTCGACTCCCTGTCGTTCGAGGGAATCCGGGCCGGCTATCCGACGCTGCCCAGCCTGGGCTCGATCACCGGGCAGGTGCGCCTGGCGGGCACCATGGAACGCATGGACCTCGATGCGAGCGTTCGCGGGGAAATCGGCGACTTCCGGGTGGTGGGGCCGGCGACGGTGCTGCCCCCGCGCTGGGGCGGCGACTCGCTCCAGATCGACTTCCGCCACCTCGACCTGCATGCGCTTCGGGGAACGGGCCCGACGTCCGACCTCACCGGTGGGGTCTTGATCTCCGGCGTGATCGACACGCTCCGGGCGCCCGAGGGCTCGATCGCCGGGGCAATCGGGCCGGGCCGGCTTGACGCGTTCCGGATCGACACGGCGGTGGCACGGATCGAGGTCCGCGACAGCACCCTCCACGTCGACACGCTCGGCGTCGACTGGCGCGGTGGCCGGCTGGAGGCGGCCGGCTCGCTTGGATGGGTGGCGCCCCATGAAGGGCAGATGGAACTCACCGTACAGCTCGACAGCCTGCAGGGGCTCGACTCGCTCCTCGTGGCGAAGCTCGGCCTGGGCCCCGATTCCGCGGGAGCGGAACTGGCCGGTCGTGGCCGGCTCGACTTCTCCCTCTCAGGGTCGCTCGACTCGCTCACGGCATCCGGGTTTGCCGACGCCTCCGACCTCGCCTTCCGGGGCGGGCGTCTCCACTCGCTCTCCGCGAGTTTCGGGTGGATGGGGGGCGCGCGCACGTCGCTCAGCTTCAGCATGCTGGCCGACACGATCTCGTTCGGACGACTGGTGACCAGCAACGTGCGGATCGGGACCGTCGGCTGGACCGACTCCCTCGGTTGGTCGGGGTCCTTCGAGGGGGGCGAGGGGGCGTCGGTCGGCGCTCGCGGCAGTTATGTCGCCACGGGCGAGGCACGCACCACCACGATCGACTCGATGTCGATGGCGCTGAGCGGACATCGCTGGAACCTGCTCGCCCCGGCGGTGATGCGCACGACCGACTCCGCGCGGACCCTGTCGCCGGTCCGGCTGGAGACGGCGGACGGTTCCGGGGCGATCAACATGGCCGGGACCATCCCCGGCGACCAGCCGGGCATGCTCCGCCTGGACGCCTACGGGCTGGATCTTCGCGACGTCTCGGGACTCTTCCGGGGTGACACCAGCGGCGTCTCCGGGTCCATCGGCGCCGACCTGGAAGTGGCGGGCACGCGCCGCGCGCCGGTCATCCAGGGCACGGCGTCCCTTGGCGACGCGGTGTTCGGTGACTTCCGTTCCCCCTTCATCCAGGGGATCCTCCACTACGAGGATCGTCGACTCGAGGGAAACCTGTCGATCTGGAAGACCGGCCAGCGGATTCTGGGCGTCGAGGTGGCGCTTCCCCTCGACCTGGCGCTGGCGTCGGTTCCGCGGCGGCAGATCGACGGGCCGCTGATGATTCGCGCGCGGGCCGACAGTCTCGATCTCGGGACGCTCGAGGCGTTCACGACCCGCGTCCGCCGCATGTCAGGAGTGATGAGCGCCGACGTCCGGGTGGCGGGCACCTGGGATGCGCCGAGCCTGGACGGGTTTCTCGACATCCACAACGGGCGCGGCTCGATCCCGAGTCTCGGCGTGCGGTATTCGAGCATCGTGGGGCACGCCCGGTTCATGGGCGATTCGCTTGCGCTCGATTCCCTGCTGCTCCGCAGCGCGCCTGACGACGGGTCACTCCGCGCCAGCGGCAGCGTGCGGTTCCGGCCGCTGACGAACCCGGTCCTCGACATCCGCCTGGTGGCGACCGACTTCCTGGCGACCGATATCCGCGGCTTCCTGACGCTCAACGGCTCGGGCCGGATGCGCCTGACCGGCCCCTTCAGTTCGCCGACGCTGACCGGCGGGGTGACCGCGAACAGCGGCGCCCTGTATTTTGCCGACCTCGTCACGAAGGACGTGGTCGACCTCGACGATCCGGAGTTCCGGGACCTGCTCGACGCCCGGTTCCAGCGGATGCTGCAGCGCGGGTACACCACCCGCAACCGGTTCATCGATTCGCTGCGGGTGGAAAACCTCACCGTCCGGGTGGGCGATGCCTTCTGGCTCCGGTCCAACGAGGCGAACATCCAGCTCGGCGGCGAGGTCCGGGTGGACAAGCTCCGCCGCGAGTACCGGGTGGACGGGCGGATGGACGCCCTCCGCGGCAACTACACGCTCGTCATCGGACCCGTGCGGCGGGACTTCAAGGTGCAGCAGGGGCAGGTGCGCTTCCTTGGCACGCCGGACCTGAACGCCGACCTCAACATCACGGCCGAGCACACCGTCCGGCCCCTCGACGGCACCCAGGATGTGCCGGTCATCGCCAAGATCACCGGGACGCTGCTGGAGCCCAAGCTCGAGCTGACGTCCACGGTTCTGCCGCCGATCTCGGAGACGAACCTGGTCTCCTACCTGATGTTCCGGCGCCCCGCCTCGAGCCTGCAAACCACCGGCGGCGCGCCGGGCGACCAGCAGCAGGCGCTCAACCTGGGGCTGGCCTATCTCTCGAGCGCGGTGACGAGCGAACTCCAGCGGGCGCTCGTGACGGATCTCCGGGTGCCGGTGGACTACATTGAACTGCGACCCGGCACGGCGGGGGGCGCCTACGGGTCCTCCACCGCCACCCAGCTGGCGGCCGGGTGGCAGATCGGCCGCAAGACGTTCCTCACGTTCAGCGCCGGGATCTGCACGACCGGCGGCGCCACCAGCTACAAGAACATCGGGGCGAGTTTCGAGTATCGCTTCGCGCGGGGGTTTCGCTTCCTCGCGAGCTTCGAGCCGTCGGCGTCCTGCACCGCCGACCAGCAGACGGCGCCGCTCTCCACCAACGACAGGTACCAGGCCGGTCTCGACGTCCTCTGGGAGCAGGAGTTCTAGCGTGCCACGTGCCCTCGTGATCACCAATCCGGCCGCCGCGCGGACCAAGCCGAAGACCGTGCGCGAGGTGCGCGACGTGCTGCGGCGCGGGGGCTGGCACGCGGAGGTGGTGGCCACGGGCGGGACGGGCGACGCGCGCCGCCTGGCCGCTGAGGCGGTGGAGGCGGGCATGGACGCGGTGGCCGTGTTTGGCGGCGACGGCACGACGATGCAGGCCGCCTCCTCGCTGGTGGGGACGGATGTGGCCCTGGCGCTCATCCCGGGCGGAACGGGCAACCTCCTCGCGGGGAATCTCCGCATCCCGTTCGTGGCGGGCCGGGCGGCAGAGCTGCTGGTCCGGGGCGTCTCGAAGCGACTCGACCTGGGGCGCCTCGACGACGCCTCGGGGGTGCCGCACTATTTCGCGGTGGCGTGCGGGGCCGGGTTCGACGCGCAGATCATGGCGGAGACCTCGAGCGCGCTGAAGCAGCGCTGGGGGGTGGGCGCCTACATCGCGACGTCGCTCCGGCTGATCAGCCAGATGCGGAGCCACTGCTATCACATCCGGGTGGATGGGGTGGAGTACGAAGCGAACGCGGCGGTGGTGATGGTGGCCAACTGCGCCGAGGTGCTGCCACCGATCCTCCGGTTTGGCGAGGGTGTCCGTCCCGATGACGGATTGCTCGACGTCGTCGTGCTGCGCGCGGACGGACTCGCGGACGGCGTCCAGGCGATCTGGCACTTTCTTCGCCGCGCCGACGGCCCCGGCTCGCGGGTTGGCCACGTGCGCGGCCGCGAGATTCACATCGAGACCGACGCGGTCGTACCGGTGGAACTCGACGGCGACCTCGGCGGGCAGACGCCGTTTACGGCCACCGTCGTCCCCGGCGCAATCCGGGTCATGGTGCCGGCGCTCACATGAGCCGACCCTATCGCGGCGGATCCCTTCCCGCCGAGGTGCTCGCGGCCATCGCCGAGGCGACGGCGCACCTGCTCCCGCCGGAGGCCCTCTACGAGGTGCTGCGGGCCCAGGTCGCCAGCCTGGTCGATTGCGATGCCTTCTACGTGGCGCTCTACGACCCGGGTACCGAACGCCTCCGGTTCGTGGCGCACACCGATCGAGGGGTGCGCCTGCCGCCCTCCGAGGCGCCGCTCGGCCGGGGACCGACCAGCTGGGTGGTCCGCCACCGGCGCGTGCTGGCGCTCGGGCGCCCCGAGGCCGCGGAGGCGGCGCGTGGCAACCCGTTCGGCTCCGCCGAGCCGAGTCAGTCGGCGGTGCATGCGCCGATGATGCTGGGCGACCGGCTGATCGGCGTGCTGTCCACGCAGTCCTACCGCGCCGACGCCTACGACGACGACGCCGTGCACGTGGTGGCCGCGGTCGCGGCGCACGCGGCGATCGCCATCCAGGCGACGCGCACCGTCGACAGCACCCGGGCCGCGGAGGCCCTGGCGGTGGCCACCATCGCCGGGAGCGAGGCGCTTCGCGCCCTGGCCCATGATCTCTCCACTCTCGGCACGCTCGACGCGATGGTCGAACGCGGCCTGCAGGCGGCGCTCACCGTCGCCCAGGCGACGGGGGCGATGATCGCCGGGCGGCCCGGCGAGCAGCTGCCGGGATTGGTAGTGCTCGGCGCCCTCGGGCGGGAGGCCCGCCTCTACCGGGTCGGTGATGTCCTCGGCGAGCGCGACCCGCAGGTGGCTGTGTCCCGCAGCGGTGAGCTACGGTCGAGCGCAGACCTGGAGGGCGAGCCGGAAGCGGCGCCGGACCCGCGGCGCCCGCGCCCGCACCGACCCGGCGCGATGGTCCCGATGCGGTTCGGGTCGGTGGTCACGGGGGTCCTCACGGTGTCGGGCCCGGATGGCACCTGGGCCATCCCGTCGCCCGATGCGCTGTCACTGCTGCAGGCGGTCGGGGACCAGGTCGCGGCGGCCATCAGCGGGTTGCGGCTCCGGGGTGAACTGCTGACGCGCCTCGACCAGATCGACGCGCTTGGCCGGGTGGCCCACGCGCTCACGGGCGTGGAGGACGCCGACCGCACGACGCATTTCCTGGTGGAAGAGGGGATGCGGGTGTTCGGCGCGGAGCGCACCGCCGTGTTCCTGCTCAACCGGGCGGAGCGTTCGGCCTCCTGCCTCGCGCGGATCAACCTCTCCGCGGAATACGCCCGGGCGCTCGAGCGCCAGTTTCACGCCCTGCCCGCCGCCTCGACCCTCCTCGATGGGCGGCCGGTCTTCGTGGAACACGCCCGGAGCGACTTCGCCTCCCCCATGGCGGCCGCGGTGCAGGCGGAGGGCTACGCCTCGGCGGCCTTCCTGCCCCTGGTCTTTGCCGACGAAACAATCGGGGTGCTGGCCTTCTTCCACGATCGGCCCCGTGAATACCTGTCGGAGGAACGCCGCCTGGCGGTGGCCTTCGCGGACCAGGCGGCGCTGGCGATCGGCAAGAGCCGGCTCTTCGACCTCGTGAGCCGCAGTCGCCGCGAGTGGGAGACCGCGTTCGACGCCGCCGCCACGGGCCTCGCCATCCTCGACGCGCGGGGCCGGATTGTCCGGGCCAACCGGTTCGTCGCCGACCTGGCCGGCGTGGCCGTCACCCAGATTGTCGGGCGCTCGTTCCGTGGCCTCTTTGTCGAGGGGGACGAGGCGCGGGAAGATCCCGTCGCGCTCTCGGCGAAGGCGGGCTCCGGGGTGACCACGCTGCTGGAGTCGGCGGACGGCCGGTCGCTGGTCGTCACCGCCACGCCGCTGCCCGAGGGCGGGCACGTGGTGGCGGTGGACGACGTGAGCCAGGTGCTGCGGCTGGAGCAGCGCTTCCGCCTCGTGGTCGAGGCGGCCCACGACGCGATCGTGCTGACCGACGGGCAGGGGAACGTGCGCTTCGCCAACGCCGCCGCGGCCGACCTCTTCGGCAGTCCCGCCGAGGAGCTCGAGGGCCGCCCGCTCGCAGGGCTGATGCCGGGTGATCCCCAGGGCGGAACCGGTTCGCGACGGTTCGAGTCGTGCATCGTGCGGCCGGACGGCGGGGCGCGGCTGCTCTCGGTGTCGCTGGCCCCCCTGGGGCCGGTGGAGGGTGGAGGCGGATCGGTGGCGCTGATGCGGGATGTCACCCGGGAGCGGGTGGCCACCGACGAGCTTCGCCGCTCCGAAATGCGCTATCGGGCATTGTTCGCCACCGTTCCGGTCGCCATCTTCACGCTGGACGAGGACGGGATCCTGCGCTCGGTCAATCCCGCGGCGCGCGCGCTCGGGGGGTTCGAGGACGAGGCGCCCCGTCTCGAGGCCTTCGTGGTGCCGGCGGAGGCCGAGTACGTTGCACGGGAACTGGCCAAGGTGCGCGGGGGGGAACCCCGGGAGTTCGTGATGCACCTCCGGCGGCCCGACGGGGCGGTGCGGGAGGCGGAGGTCGTGGCCGTGCCGGCCGCCGGGGAAGATGCCGGCGCGCCGCTGGTGCTTGCCATCGCCCGCGACGTCACCGACGAGCAGCGGTTGCGGGAGCAGTTGGGCCACACCGAGAAGCTGGCGGCCCTCGGGCGCCTGGTGAGCGGCGTGGCGCACGAGCTGAACAATCCGCTGGCCGGGATCAGCGCGCTGGCGCAGGCGCTCATTCTCGACGAGCCGCTCGACGACGGGAGCCAGCGGGTGGTGGAGAGCATCCGCGTCGAGGCCACGCGGGCGGCGCAGATCGTGACCGACCTGCTGGCCTTTGCCCGACAGCGGCCGCTGCGCCGGGCGGAAGTGGATCTGGGCGCGCTGGTGCGGGACGTGATCGATGCCAATGGCGAACGGATCGGCCGGTGGAGGGTGGAGAGCGCGGCGGACCTGCCAGCCGCGCATGCCGATCCCGACCAGATCCGGCAGGTGGTCCTGAACCTGCTGGCCAACGGGGCCCATGCGATGCGCGCCACCGGGGCCAGCGGGACGGTGCGCCTCTGGGCCGACCGTGCGCTCGTGCATGTCGAGGTGCTCGACGGCGGGCCGGGTATTCCGCCGGACGTGATGGCGCGTATCTTCGAACCATTCTTCACGACCAAGCCCGCCGGGGAGGGCACCGGGCTCGGGCTCTCGATCTCCCACGGGATCATCCGTGCCCACGGCGGCGACATCCGCGCCGAGAACCGTCCCGGGGGCGGGGCGCGCTTCTGGTTCGAACTGCCGCGGCATCCCGGCCGCGGCGCGAGGTGAGACGATGATCGGTTCCGTTCTGCTGATCGATGACGACACGGACGTGCTCCGTGCGATCGGCAACTACTTCGAGCAGCTCGGCTGGGAGGTCACCCGCGAACTCAGCGGGGAGGCCGGGCTCGCCACGTTCGACCGCCTGCACCCCGACGTCGTGATGCTCGACCTCCATCTCCCGGGGATGGACGGCCTCGAGGTGCTCGAGAAGCTCCGGGAGCGCGACGCCGGCGTCATCCTCCTGACCGGCAACAGCGACGTCCCCACCGCCGTGCGGGCCATGCAGCTCGGCGCCGAGAACTTCCTCTCCAAGCCGGTGGACATGACCCACCTGTCGGCCGCCGCCGCGCGGGTGGCGGACAAGGCACGGCTCCGCCGCGTCAACGAGGCACTGGTCAACCAGGGCGGTGCGGGGCACGGCCTCGACTCCCTCGGCGGCTCGGCCACGATGAAGGCGTTCGCCCACCAGATTTCACTCCTCGCGCAGAGCGAGCGGACCACCGTGCTCCTGCTCGGGGAGAGCGGCAGCGGCAAGGGGTGGGTGGCCCGCATGATCCACAACCTCGGCCCACGCGCGCGGATGCCGTTCGTGGAAGTCAACTGCGCCGGCCTGAGCGCCACGTTCCTCGACTCCGAGCTGTTCGGGCACGAGAAGGGCGCCTTCACCGACGCGAAGGACCGCAAACAGGGGCTCTTCGAGATTGCCGACCGCGGCACCATTTTTCTGGACGAGATCGGGGACCTGTCGCTCGAACTCCAGCCCAAGCTGCTGAAAGTGCTGGAGACGAAGACGTTCCGCCGGTTGGGTGGCACGCGGGAAATCACCGTCGACGTGCGGCTGATCGCCGCGACCAACAAGGACCTGGCCGCCGAGGTGGAGGCGGGCAACTTCCGCGAGGACCTCTATTACCGCCTCAGCGTGATGCCCGTGCGGCTGCCAGCGGTGCGGGAGCGCTCGCGGGATGATCGCCTGGCGCTGATCACCCGCATCTTCAACGACCTGCGGACGGAGCTTCCCGACGGCCCACCGGAAATCGGTGCGGAATCCCTCGAACGGCTGCTGGGGTATGCCTGGCCCGGCAACGTCCGCGAGATGCGCAATGTGCTCGAGCGCGCGCTGATCCTCGGCCGCGGGCAGGCGGCGGTCGGCGTCGAGCACCTGCCGGGCGAGTTCCGCGCCCGGCCGGGACCGGGCGACCGGCGGCACACGCCGCTGGCCCTCGAGGAGCTGGAGCGGCAGCACATCGAGCGCACGCTCCGTCATCACGGGGGCAATCGCACGCGCTCGGCACAGGAGCTGGGGATTTCGCGCGCCACGCTGATCAACAAGATCAAGCGCTGGAACCTGGACATCTGAGCGGAGGCCGCATGGCGGAAATCCACGAACACGACGCAATGCAGTGCCGCGCCTGCGGCCGCGAGGAGCGTGCGTCCGAGGGCTACCCCTGCGTCGATTGCGGCACCTTCATCTGCCTGATCTGCGCGTTTCGGGGCGTGGAGCGCTGCGCCGCCTGCCAGGCGAAGCACGCCAAGGCCAGCCCCGCGTGAATGCCGTGATCGGGCAGGCCGCGGTGGCTCCCGTGTTCCGGGAGGCGTCGCTGCGGACCGAACAGGTGACGCAGCTGGTCCTGGGCGAAACGGCCGAGCTGCTGGAAACGACCGGCACCTGGTACCGGATCCGGACCGCCGTCGATCACTATGAGGGATGGGTTCACCGGGGTTACCTCCGCGACGTGACGGCGGAGGAAGCGGTGCGGTGGCGGGAGGAAGCCACGGGGTGGTCCACCGGCGCCGTGATCGAGACCGCCGCGGGACATCGGCGAATTCCGGTGCGCGCCCGCGCGGTACTGGAGCACGGCCGCATCCGGCTCCCTGACGGCACCAGCGGCGCGCTGGCGCAGGGGCACATCCTCGCGGCGGAGGAACTCCGGCGCGCGGCGCGGGCAATGCCGGCCGAACGGTGGGCGCTGGAGACGTACTTCGGCGCGCCGTACCAGTGGGGCGGGCTCACCGAGTGCGGCGTCGACTGTTCGGGGCTGGTGCAGACCACCTTCGCGGCGCGCGGCGTGCCGATGCCGCGCGATTCGTCGGCGCAGGCACTGGTCGGCGCCGAGGTGGCGCTCGAGGCCGTGGCGCCGGGCGACCTGCTCTTCTTCAGCGAAAACGGTCGCAGCGTGACCCACGTGGCCTTTGCCGCCGAGGACGACACGCTGGTCCACTCGACCGTGTCGTGCGGCGGGGTGCTCCGGGAATCGTGGGCCCCGGGGCATCGTGCCGCGCAGCTCCGGGAGGTGTTCGTGACCGCCCGCCGTGTGCCGGGGGCCGCCGCCACCGGATGACCCGCCTTCTCGTCCTCTTCGACATCGACGGCACCCTCCTGCTGACCCCCGGCGCAGGCCGGCGGGCCATCACCGCGGCCCTGGCCGACCGGATGATCGACGCCAGGATCTGGGAGGAGATCCGGTTCGACGGCAAGACCGACCCCCAGATCGTGCGCGAAATGCTCGAGGCGGCAGGCGACGCGTCGGCGAACGATCCCCAGACCGTCGCCGAGATCCTGGAACGCTACCTGGTGCTGCTCGAGGCGGAGCTTTCCCGCGCGCCGGGACGGACGCGCGTCCTCCCCGGCGTGTCCATGCTCCTCGACCGGCTCGAGGCCGAAGCCGATGTCGTGCTCGGCCTGCTCACCGGGAACATCGCGCCTGGCGCCGGGTTGAAGCTGCGCTCCGGTGGACTGGATCCCGCCCGCTTCCGCGTCGGCGCGTACGGCTCTGATTCCTCCCACCGTCCCGACCTGCCGGCCATCGCGGCCGAGCGCGCCGCCCCGATCTTCGGGCGGGTGCCGGCCGGCGAAACGGTCATCATCGTGGGCGACACGCCCGCCGATGTGACCTGCGGCCGCGCCATCGGCGCCCGCGCGGTAGCAGTGGCCACCGGGAGCTACGCCGTGTCCGAGCTCCGCGAGGCCGGCGCGCGGGCCGCCTTCGAGGACCTCTCCGACACCGACACCGTCCTGGAGGCGATCCTCGGATGAACCTTGTCTCCGGAGCGCACCCCGAGCTCGAACTGAAGGCGGTCGTGCCCGATCCCGCCCTGCTGCGCCGTCACCTGGTGGAGTCGGGGGCGGTGTCCACCTTCCGGGGGCTCATGGAGGATCGGATCTTCGACCGGGACGGCGTCCTCCGGGAGCGCGACGAGGTCCTGCGCATCCGGACCTGGAAGCCGGAGGGGGCGGCGGCCCGGACGCAGATGGCGTGGAAGGGACCGACGCGGCGGTCGCCGGAGGGGTACAAGCTGCGAGATGAATTGGAGTGCGCCATCGAGGGCGAGGGTGGCGCCGCGACGGGCATCCTGACGGCACTGGGGTATCGCATCATCAAGTCGGTGGACCGTTTCGTCGAGGTCTACCGGGTCAAAGGCGCCGAGGTACGGCTTGAGTGGTATCCGCTGATGGACGTGCTGGTGGAGGTTGAAGGAACGGCGGCGGCTATCGAGGCGGCGCTGGAGGTGACGGGGCTGCCGCGCGCGGCGTTTGAGCCGGAGCCGCTGGTGGAATTCGTTCGCCGCTACGAGGAACGATCCGGGGAGCGGGCAGCGCTCGCCGTGGCCGACTTGAAGGGAGGGCGACCGTTGTGGGAGCGTCGGTGAAACGGGTTCCACCACTGCCGGAGATCGGGCCGGCCCTCGGCCGGCTGGTGCACCCCGCGGCCGCGGGCGGCACCGACCGCCTGCTCGCGACGGTGCGGATCGCGCTGGTGACGCGATTGCTCGAGGCGGCGGGGAGGGCCCGCGCCTCGCTGGCCTCGGGAGATCAGTCGGCGGCCCGGGACGCCCTGGCGCCGGCCGTGTGGGCCGCCGCCTGGGATCAGGCCGCGGAGGAGGCCGCCGCGGTCGTCATCGAGAAGCTGGAGGCACGGATCACCTCGGCCGCGGTGGCGGCGCGCATGCCGGCATGGCGGTTGGAGCGGCACCGCATCACCCCGGCCGAGCATCGCGCGATCCACGCCCGGCTGGGCGCCGGGGCGGGGGCGCTGCTTCGGGCCTCCGCAGAGCTCGAGCATGCTTCGGCTGCCCAGTGGGGGGAGCAGGTGCTCGCCACCGCGAGGCGGGTGGAGAGCGCCTGGGCGGCGCTGCTCACCGCGGCGGAACGGGAGTTGAGCGAATGGGAGCCCGACATCGCGCTGGTGGCCGCCTGGCGCCGCGCCCGCTGGCCCCTCTGGACAGTGACCGGTGTGGTGCTCGTTGCGGCGCTCTGGGCCGGACTCCTTCTTGGCGGGTATCTCCCGGTGCCCGACCCGCTGCGGCCGATGGTCGAGATGTTGTGGGGCCGGCTGTGAGCGTCATCGGGATCGGCATGGATGTGGTGGAGGTCGAGCGCGCCCGGCAGATCCTCTCGAGGCATGGAGAGCGCGCACTCGGCCGCTTCCTGCTTGAGGGCGAGCGGGAGTACGTGCTACGGCAGCCCGACCCGGCGCCCCATTTCGCGGTGCGCGTGGCGGCCAAGGAAGCGGCCTACAAGGCGCTCCAGTCGTTGCCGGGGATGCGGGCGGTCGGCTGGCACGACCTCGAGGTGTCGCGTGCGCCTGATGGGCGGCCGCTGCTTGCCATGCACGGGATCGCGGCCGGCGTGCCTGCCCGGTACTCGCTGCTCCTGTCGCTGACCCACACGCACGGGGTCGCCGGGGCGGTCGTTGTTCTCTCCCGGACCCAGCCCTAGCTAATCCGACTGACGCGGCATAGTTTCCAGCTTCGCCGACCAAACGACTTGATAATGATTCTCATTCCTGTACTGACATCTGCGCTTCTCCTCGCCGCACCCCCGCAGGGTGTCCAGTCGCCCGCGGGCGGAGAAGATCTGGCGCCGATCGTCCAGCGTATCGCCTCGACGGTTCAGCTCGCGGCGCAGGAATATCGCATCGGGGTTTCGGGGGGAAGGGTCGTGTCGCCTGCCGAGGTGGAGGAAGCCCACCTCTTCCTGGCCGAGGCGCGCCGGACAGCCGAGCGACTCCCCCCCGAGTCCTCGGCTTCGACCATTGGGGCCATTGACCAGCTGCTAGCCGCTGTCGGTCGCACCGCGGATCCCGATACCGTCGCCGTGGCGGCCCGCGCGCTCACGAGTGGACTTGCCGATCGCTATCGCGTCGATGTGGACCAGGTGCCCGGCACCGCGCCCTCGCTGGCCCGGGGGGCACAGATCTACCAGCAGCAGTGCGCCAGTTGCCACGGCCTCACCGGGGGTGGCGATGGCCAGGAGGGACTCGGCCTCACGCCGCCCCCCTCGGCGCTGCGGGATGGCGCCCGGCTCGTCAACGTCTCCCCGCTCGATTTCTACCGGCGCATCACCATCGGGGTGTCGGGCACCGCGATGCCGGCGTACGAGACCCGGCTCAGCACCGCCGACCGCTGGGCCGCCGCGGCCTACGCCACCCTCCTCCGCTATCCCGCGCCCTCGGGCGAGGTTCCCGCGGGACTGCGCAGCTTCGGCACCACGGCCAGGATGTCGGACGCACAGGTCGCCGAGGCGCTCGGCGCTCCCGTCGAAACGGCGGGCCCGGCAATCGCCGCCGTCCGCAGCTTCCAGGTGCAGGAGTCGGGGGTGCACGCGGAAGAGGTCCTCGCCGAGGTCAACCAGCGCCTCGACTCGGTGCTCACCCTGGCCGTCGCCGGGCACAGCGAAGCCGCGAGTGCCGAGGCGTTCGAGGCCTACCTCACCTTCGAGCAGGTGGAGTCGGGGCTGCGCGCCATCGACCCTGCGCTCGCGTCCCAGCTCGAGGCGGGCTTCGCCACGCTTCGGGGGCGCGCGGGCGGCGGGGCGACGTCCGCCGAGCTGAACGTATTGCACGGTGAGCTGGTCAGCGGACTGGCCCGCGCGGAACGGATTCTCGGCACGCCGATGACGCCGTCCGACCTCTTCGTTCAGTCGTTCGTCATCCTGTTGCGGGAGGGACTGGAGGCGATCCTGCTCATCGGCGCGCTCATCGCGTTCCTGATGAAGACCGGCAACGCCCGGCGCCGGCGTGACATCCACATCGGGGTCGGCGCCGCGGTGGTCGTGAGCCTCCTGACCGCGGTGGCGTTCGAGACCATCTTCCGGTTCTCGCCCGCCAGCCAGGAGGTGCTCGAAGGAATCACGATGCTGGTGGCGACGGTGGCGCTCTTCTACGTGAGCTACTGGCTGCTCTCGAAGATGGAAGTGGCGAAGTGGAACCGGTTCGTGAAGGGGAAAGTGCAGGACGCGCTGGTGTCGGGGTCGATGTTCGCCCTGCCGTCGGTCGCCTTCCTGGCGGTCTATCGCGAAGGGGTGGAAACGGTCCTCTTCTACAAGGCGCTGCTGGTGGCAGGGCCAGCCTCGGGGGCAGTGTGGCCGGTGCTGCTCGGCATTCTCGCCGCGTCGGTCGTCCTCGCCATCGTCTACGTGATGATCAACAAGTTCGGCGTGAAGCTGCCGCTCAAGCCGTTCTTCGGGGTGACGAGCGCCTTCCTGTACTACATGGCCTTCGTGTTCCTGGGGAAGGGCATTGCGGAACTGCAGGGGGGTGGGGTGGTGCCGATCACGGTGGTGCCGTGGGCCCCGCAGATCGAGCGGCTCGGCATCTACCGGACGGTGGAATCGCTGACGGCGCAGGGCATCCTGGCGTTGCTCTTCGTCGGTGCGTTGATCTGGACCTTCTACCTCGAGCCGCGCAGGCTGCGGGTCACCCAGGAATTGGTCCCCGAGCCGCTCCCACCCGAGCCGGAGCGCCCTCAGGACCCGCCCGCCAGCGTCGCCGGCCTCACCGTGCCTTTCGAGCTGGACCTGCTGCGCTCGCTCGAGCGGATGGACGCCGACCTGGCGGAGCTGCGCGCGGAAGTGGAGCGCCTCAAGGCGCGCCTGCACGCGAGGCGCTAGTCGGGAGTCGCCACTCGCTCGAGCACCAATGCAAACGGCCCGCCGATGTCGGCGGGCCGTTCGCGTAGGAGAGGTGGTAGATCGCCCCCTGAGTTATACGGAGACGGGCGGA